>NZ_JBEPCJ010000065.1:0-60785 GCF_040299565.1 Spirillospora sp. NPDC000708 | reverse complement strand
GGACGAAGTCCATCGCGAAGCGACGCCGAAGGCGCCCTTGACTTTGGAGGGGCGGCCCCGTACGCAAGCGCCACCCCACCACCCGAACACCCCATCTCCCCATTCAAGAACCCGTCTCGCACCACCGCCAGAACACCCCGCCCCTCTCTCGAAGACCACCCTGGACACCTTCTCGAAAAGCTCGGCCCACGATGAACTTAAGAACTGGGCGTGCATGCGCAGATGACCGAGGCTGCCCAAGAACAAGTTGCCACAATGACATGAACTGAGCATCCGTCACCTAAATCCCTGCCCGGACCAAAGCGCGAGTCTCGTCCTTCTGCTCAATCTCTGCGATCGCAATGTGGCCTTGGTGCTGCATGCGGGAGATGTGGCCGCCGTTCGCACGCTCGAGCTGGGCGCGGGGGATGGTGCTGTCCGCGTCGTCCGCCGCGATCGTCGGGAACACCCCGGTCCGGGAATGCCCCGGTCTGGGAGCGCCCCGGTCCGGGACGGCGGCGTCGCGGGCGGTCTGCAGGCGACAGTGCTGCAGATCGGCGGCGCGCGCGGGCGCGGGCGCGGTGGGTGTTGCGTCGACGTTCGGCGCGATGTCTGTGCAGGTCAGGGTGGTCGTCGTCGGGGCGAGCGGGCGGGCGTTCGTGGACGGCGTGCACGCGGCCGTGCTGGTGGAAGGTGGCAGGTCCTAGGACGATCGGACCCGGCGGATTGGGTCCGGCGGCCGACGCGCGGCGGCGGCCCCGCCGCGAGCATGGGTTCCATGACCACGATCCAAGAAGGCGGCGCCGTCGACGCGGGGGACCGGCGGACCGGCGGGACCCCGCCGTGGGCCGCGCTGCTCGCCGCGTCCATCGGCCAGTTCCTCGTCGTCCTCGACATCTCCGTCGTCAACGTCGCCTTGCCCGGCATGCGCGCCGGGCTCGGGCTCGGCGCCACGAGCCTGCAATGGGTGGTCAACGCCTACTCGCTGGCGTTCGCCGGGTTCCTGCTGCTGGGCGGGCGCGCCGCCGACCTGTTCGGCCGCAAGCGGGTGTTCGTCACCGGCCTCGGGCTGTTCACCGCGGCCAGCCTCGCGGGCGGGCTCGCGCAGGACGCCGGGATGCTCATCGGCGCCCGCGCCGTCCAGGGCCTCGGCGCCGCGATCCTCGCGCCGGTCACGCTGTCGCTGATCACCGGGACGTTCCCGGAGGGGCCCGCGCGGACCCGGGCGATCGCGATGTGGACGGCGGTCGGCACCGCGGGCGGCGCCACCGGCGGGCTCGTCGGCGGCCTCCTCACCGACTACCTGAGCTGGCGCTGGGTGCTGCTGATCAACGTCCCCATCGGCGTCGCCGCCGCCGTGATCGCCGGACGGTGGCTGCGCGACGAGCGCCCCGCCGCGGACCGGCAGCGCCTCGACCTGCCCGGCGCGGTCCTCGTCACCGGCGGCGTCGGCCTGCTCGCCTTCGGCATCGGGCGGACCGAGCATCACGGCTGGACGTCGACGGACTCGCTCGTCCCGCTGGTCGCGGCGATCGTGCTGCTCGCGCTGTTCGTCGCCGTCGAGGCGCGGACGGCCCAGCCGCTCGTCCAGCTGCGGCTGTTCCGGCTGCGCAGCGTCGCGGTCGGCAACCTCGCGACCCTCGTCAGCACGATGGCGGGGTTCGCGCTCTGGTACTTCCTGTCGCTCTACATGCAGAACGTCCTGCACTACAGCGCCGTCCGGACCGGGGTGTCGTTCCTGCCGCACACCGCGGGCATCATCGTCGGCTCGAGGCTCGCGCCCACGCTGATGGCCCGGATGGACGCCCGGCTGCTGGCCGCCGGGGGCGGGCTGATGGCGGCCGCCGGGTTCGCGTGGCAGAGCGCCGTCCTGGACGCGGGCGGGACGTTCGCCGGGTCGATCCTCGGCCCCGGCATCGTGATGGCGACCGGGTTCGGCCTGCTCATGACCCCGCTGGTGGAGGCGTCGACGGCCGGTGCGGACCGGGCGGAGGCGGGCGCCGTGGCGGGCGTCGTCAACACCTCCCGGACGATCGGCGGCGCGATCGGCCTCACGATCCTCGCGACCGCGGCGGCCCGGTCGGGCTCCGACCTCGCGGGCGGCTACGCCACCGCGTTCCTGATCGCGGCGGTCATCACCGCGGCGGGCACCGCGCTGGTCGCGTTCCTGCCGCGCCCCCGCCGCTGACCTCCGGCTCGCGTTCCGCCGCGACGCGGCGCTAGGACACCAGCACCGGCGGCTCGGTGGCCCTGGACGGGGCGCGCCGCGCGAGGCGGCGGCCGAGCCGCTGCGCGGGCGCCTCGATCCAGCGGTGCGACGCCCAGCCGGCGGCCAGCAGCACGGCGACGAAGACCAGCAGGCCCGGCAGGTTCGCGGGGCCGGACGTGCCGAGGAACTGGACGGCCACCATCAGCAGCAGCGGGTGCAGCAGGTAGATCGAGAAGCTCGCGGTGCCGAGGCCCGTCGCCCAGCGCGGGAACCGGCGGTGCCGCAGCAGCCAGGTTCCCGCGAACGTCGCCGTCGCCGCGAGGACCGTCCCGGCCCAGACGAGCTGGGCGTGCCAGTAGCCGTGCATGTTCCAGACGCCGGCGGCGAGCGCGCCGGCCGGCACCAGCACCGCGGCGGCGGCGCCGGACCAGGCGGGGATCTGACCCTGCTCGGCGCGGTACACGGCGGTCCCCGCGAACATCAGCGCCATCATCGCCAGGCCCAGCCACGCGCCGACGCGGCCGTTCAGCACCACCAGCACGGCCGCGAGCAGCCCGCCGAGCAGCCCGCCCGCGACCCGCGCCGCCGCGCGGCCCGACACCGCCGCCGCGATCGCCGCGACCAGCGCGGCGAAGCAGACCGCGACGACGACGCCGACGCCGGCCGTCCGGGACAGCAGCCCCGACAGCTGCCAGGTCGGTATCAGCCCGCCTACCGCCAGCGCCGCCGCCGTGAGCCCGACGGAGACCGGTGCGGACCGGCGGTGCGCCCGGACCACGAAGAGCGCGACGACCAGCAGGTAGAAGGCCATCTCGTAGGACAGCGTCCACAGCACGTTCATCGCGTTCGGGACCGCGAGGAGGTCCTGCATCATCGTCAGGTGGGCGAGGATCGCCGTCACGGGGTGGTAGTGCTCCAGGCCCGCCCGCAGGCCGCGGACGCCCAGCAGGAACGGCAGCACCGCGAAGAAGCACGACACCGCGAGCAGCGGGTAGATGCGGAAGAAGCGGCCGATCCAGAACCCGCGGACGCTCTCCCGCCGCTCCAGTGACGCGGGCACGATGTAGCCGCTGACCAGGAAGAACACGAGGACCCCGTAGGTGCCGGGATCGAACCAGTCCTGCAGCGCGATCCGCACGTCGGGCAGGTACACGTAGCTCGCGTGGTGCAGGGCCACCGCCAGTGCCGCCCACCCCCGCAGCACGTCCAGCCACCCGAGGCGCGTGGGGGTGGAAACACCTAAAGGCGGGATCATCCCGACAGGCTAGACCGATTAGGAAGAAACCCCGCCAATTTCGTCAACTTCTCCAGGAAATCCCAAGGTTCGGCGCCCCGCCCGCCGAAGTTCCCTGAGCGGAGACGCCGCCGGCCCGGCGCGAGGCGCGGCCCGTCTCGCGCCGGGCGTCCCGGCCACCTGCGCCCTCAGATCGCGAAGAGGAGGGCGGCGCTGACGAGGACGGTGGCGGCGGTGGCGAAGTGGATGCCGAACGCGGCCGCCTTCGTCCCGCCGAAGCGCAGGACGATGAGCGTGTCGCCGAGCGGGGCGAGGGCGACGACGAGCATGTACCAGCCGGCGGCGTGCGCCGTGGAGAAGGCGAGCAGGGCCAGGCCGAGGACGCCGAAGGTCGCGTCGCGCACCCCCTTGATGGCCAGGTAGGCGGCATCGCCGCCGTCCTTCGCGGGCACGCCGTAGCCGGCCGCCGCCGGGCGCGGGGAGACGAGGAAACGGACGCCGATGAACAGGACCAGGAGGCTGAGGACGGTGGCGAGCCCGTAGGCGATGGGGGTCAGCATGGCGAGGCTCCAACTTCTAGCGTTGCTAGGAACAGGGTCGACACTAACAGAGCAGAATTAGAAGTTCTAGCGCTGCTAGAAGAATTGCCGCCGCAATCGCCCGGAAACAAGGGAGATACGTTCCATATCGCCAGTGGAGACCGGTCATTTGGTCTCCCTGGGATGACCTGCATAGATTTGGATGAGCAGCATCATTGACGTGCGCTGCGCCATACTGCTAGAAACAGGGCGCGGCAACATAGGTTACGTATCCATGGACGGGAGAGGGTCGTGAGCGAGGAGTCCCCCCGGCCTCCGGCAGCGGACCGCCAGGCCGAGGCGGCCGCCGAGAACCGCCGGCTGAGCAGCCCGGACGCCCGCTACGGCGCCCGCCTGCGGCGGCAGTCCTCGGCCTCGGTGCTGCTGAACGCGGTGGTCGAGGCCGACCGCGCCAACCTGGAGCGCACCATGGCCGCGCTGCAGGCCGACGGGACGCTGGAGCAGGCCGCCGGACGGGTCGTCGCGGCCCGGCGCCGGTTCGTCCTCGGCAGCGCCAAGAGCCGCGCGCACGCGACCCTCCTGCACCTGGAGCTGTCGGCCAGCCTCGCCGGCGTCAGCCTGATCGACGAGGGCGCCGTCCGGGCCATCGACGTGCTCAGCGACGTGCGGCCCACCGACGTGCTCATCGCGTTCTCGTTCCGCCGCTACGCCCGTCCCACCATCGTCGTGGCGCGCGAGTTCGCCGCGGCAGGCGGGCACGTCGTGGCCATCACCGACGACGCGGGCAGCCCGCTCGCCGCCGCGGCGCACACCACCGTGGTGGTCGGCACCGGAAGCGCGTCGTTCGCCGACTCCCCGACCGCGATCTCCGCCGTCGTGCACGCGCTGGCCACGCTCACCGCGGCCAGCGCGAAGGGCGCGCGCCGGCGGCTGGCCAGGCGCGAGGGGCTCGCCCACGCCCTGGCCATCTACTCCGACGAATGAGGGGCGCGCACCCATGAGACACACGACGGGCGAGACGGACGATGTCGTCATCACCGGCGGCGAGGTGCTGGACGGCACCGGCACGCCGGCGCGGCGCGCCGACGTGGTGGTGCGCGAGGGCCGCGTCCAGGACGTCGTCCCGCCCGGCAAGACGCACGAGGGCCCGGAGCTGGACGCCACGGGCCTGGTGGTCGCGCCCGGCTTCATCGACCTGCACTCGCACGCCGACTTCACCCTCCAGGAGCACCCGGCCGCCGACACGGCCGTGTACCAGGGCGTGACGACGCTGCTCGGCGGCAACTGCGGGTTCTCGCCGTTCCCGGTCGCCGCGGCGGAGGAGCTGCGCGGCGCCGCCGGGTTCCTCGCGTCCGGCGTCGACTTCCAGTGGACGGACCTGGACGGCTACGCCCGCGCCGTCGACCTGGAGCGGCCCGCGATCAACCTGGCGACGCAGGTCGGGCACCAGGCGCTGCGGACGCTCGTGATGGGCCCGGACGAGCGGTCCGCCACCGATGACGAGCTGGCGGCGATGCGGTCGCTGCTGGCGGCCGCCGCCGAGCAGGGCGCGTTCGGCTTCTCCACCGGGCTGATCTACGCGCCCGGGTCGTACGCGTCGTCCGGCGAGGTCGCCGCGCTCGCCGCCGAGGCCGCGCGGCACGGGCTCCTCTACTCCACGCACATGCGCAACGAGAGCGACGAGCTGCTCGCCGCGGTCGACGAGGCGCTGGACACGGCCCGCCGGTCGGGCGTGCGGCTGGAGATCTCGCACCTGAAGGCGATGGGGCCGGCCAACCACGGGACGGTCCGCGAGGCGCTCGCGAAGATCGAGGCGGCCCGCGCCGCAGGCGTGGACGTCACCGCCGACGTGTACCCCTACACGGCGTCGTCCACGACGCTGACGTCCCGGCTGCCGGGCTGGGCGATGGACGGCGGCGCGGCCCGGCTGCTCGAACGGCTGATGGAACGCTCCACCCGGGACCGGATCGCGGCGGAGCTGCGCGCCCGCTTCGGCCGCGACATCGACCCCGCCGGCGTCGTCGTCGCGGAGCTGCCGGACGGCCCGTACTCCCGGTTCACCGGCCGCAGCCTCACCGAGATCGGCGACGAGACCGGCCTGGACCCGGCGGAGGCGGCGCTCGAACTGCTCGCCGCGCACAACGCGACCGTCTCGATCGTCAACCACGCGATGTCCGCCGCCGACGTGGCGGCCGTCCTCGCGCACCCGCTGGTCAGCGTCGCCAGCGACGGCTGGACCCTCGCCCCGTCCGGCGAGGGCCGCCCGCACCCGCGCAGCTTCGGCACGTTCGCCCGCGTCCTCGGCCGCTACGTGCGGGAGGACCGGCTGCTCACGCTGCCCGAGGCCGTCCGGAAGATGACCTCCCTCCCCGCCGCGCGGCTCGGGCTGGCCGACCGCGGCGAGCTCCGCGCGGGCCGCGTCGCCGACATCGCCGTGTTCGACCCGGCCGCGGTGGCCGACACCTCCGACTTCGCAGACCCCTGGCGGCTCGCCACGGGTGTGCGGCACGTGCTCGTGCGCGGCGTCCCCGTGCTGCGCGACGGCACGGCCACCGGCGCGCGTCCCGGACGCGTGCTGCGCCGTGCCGGCTGAGCACGTCGTTTACCGGATCCCCCCGGATCCCCGTTGAACAGGAGCGCTTTTGAGCAGCGCCATCTCGCCCCCCGGACGCTTGGACCGCAGGCAGCTCACCTCGGTGGCCTGCTTCGCGGTCTGCGTCGTCGCGGGCATCGCCCTCGCCGTCGCAGGCGGCAAGGCCGGCCTCTGGGGCCTCGTCCCCATCATCATGTACGCGGTGCTGGCCCTGCTCGGCGTGGACGTCGTGCTGGCCACCATCGGCGCCGTCATCGTCGCGGCGATCATGACCAGGACCGGGCCGGTCCCGCTCGGCACGCAGCTCGCCACCTCCATGGGGTCGCTGGTCGCGGTGATCGGCCTGATCATCCTGCTCGGCGCGGGCCTCGGCCACGTCGCGCAGGAGACCGGCGCCGCGCAGACCCTCGTCCGGACGGTGATGGGCCGCATCGGGCTCAGCACCCCCACCCGCGTCCAGCTCGGCGTCATGGTGTCGTCGCTGGTCATCGTGGGCGCCCTCGGCACCCTCGCGGGCGGCAACGCGATCATCGCGCCGATCGTCATCCCGATCGCGGCGCGGATGGGCTGGCGGCCCCCGGCCGTCGCGGCGATGTTCCACGCGTCGGGCGCGGCCGGGCTGATGCTCGGCCCGTTCACCCCGCCGGTCGTGACGATCACCGCCGCGGCGAAGCTGTCGTACGGCGACTACCTGCTGCACGCGGGCCTGCCGGTCGGCGCGATCACCATCGTGACCGGGTTCTTCATGGCCCGCTGGATCCAGAAGCACACCGACCAGGAGTACGCGCCGGAGGACGCCGCGCGCGACGACGACGCGGACGCCGCGCCGAACAGGCGGGGGCAGTGGGCCGCGCTCGCCTTCATCGGCGTGCTGGTCGCGCTGGCCGTGTACGGCGTGTGGGTCAAGGCGGGCTACTCCTACGCGCTGGTCGTCATGGTGGTCACCGCCGCCGCGACCGGCCTGGCCGGCGGGCTCGGCGCGAAGGGGACGGCGGAGGCCGTCTACGCGGGCGCGGCCCGGCTGATCTGGCTGTTCATGCTGTTCTGGCTGCTGGACCCGCTGCTGACCCTGGTGCAGAAGACCGGCGCGTTCGACACGATCTTCGAGCACCTCAAGGGCGTCATGCCCGACGTCGGCCCGTACGTGTTCCTGCTGCTGGTGGTCCTGCTCGGGTACGTGCACGCGGTGCCGGGCGCCGCGGTCGCCCAGGTCGTGCTGATCAACAAGCTGTTCGGGCCGCTGGTGACGTCGCTGGGCGTGCCGCCCGCGGCGTGGGCGGTGTCGCTGCTCGGGACGGCGCAGATCGACCAGCTCGGCCCGTACCCCACCGCGGACATGATGGGGCAGATGGGTCTCGCCCGGTCCAGCGATCTGCGGATGATGCTGTTCAACGGCTGGGCCATCATGGTCGCGAACACGGCGGGATTCCTGGTCCTGTTCGCGATCCTGCTCTAGTCCCGACGAAGCCGCCCCGGGGCCGTCCCGGGGCGGCCCTGCCCCCGGAGGTCTGACGTGCGCGACGAACTGGACGAACTGGTGCGGCGGGCGTCCCGCCTGGGCGGGACGCTCGGCGTCGTCGCGCACGACCTCGGCTCCGGCGAGCGCGCGGAGGTGAACGCGGACCACCGCTTCACCTCCGCGTCGGTGATCAAGATCGCGGTCATGGCGGCGGTGCTGGCGGAGGCCGAGTCCGGCGGCCGGTCGCTCGGCGACCGGCTGCCGGCGCCGCCGGACGCCCGCGTCCCGGGCAGCGGCGTCATCAAAGACCTCGCGGACGCGGCGGAGTTCAGCGTCCGCGACCTGCTCACGCTGATGATCATCGTCAGCGACAACACCGCGACGAACCTGCTGATCGACCTGGTCGGGATGGACGCGGTGAACGCCTGGTGCGCCCGGCACGGGCTGCGCTCCACCGTGCTGGCCCGGGTGATGATGGACGCGGCGGCCCGCGCGCGCGGCGACGAGAACGTCACGACCCCGGCGGACGTGGCGGCGCTGCTGACCGGACTGGTCAGGGGCGAGTTCCTCGGCGAGGAGGGCACCGCGTTCGCGCTCGACGCGCTGGCCCGCCAGCAGCTCAACGACCGCCTGCCCCGGCACCTCCCGCCGGGCGTGACGCTGGCCCACAAGACGGGCGAGCTGGCGTCCGTCTGCCACGACGCCGGGATCGTCCTGGCGGAGGACCGCGACCCGATCGTCCTCGTCGCCATGACGGAGGGCATCGCGTCCGAGGCCGACGCCGCCACCCTGATCGCGGACACGGGCCGAGCCGTCTACAGCGCCACCGGCCTCCTCTGAACTCCTTGAGTCGCGGCGAGGCGTCGCCATGAAGCACTGCTCATGGCGACGCCTCGCCTCGCCGCGACTCGACGGAGGTCAGGTGCGGAAGGTGTCGCTCGCCTGGGCGCGGATCAGGGACTCGTCCACCTCGTGACCCAGGCCGGGGGAGGTGGGGACGGGGACCATGCCGTCGGTCGCGCGGATGGGCGGGGCCACGATGTCGTGCGCGTAGTACTTGTCCGAGCCGGACACGTCGCTGGGCAGGTCGAAGCCGGGCAGGGACGCGATCGCGACGTTCGCGGCGCGGCCGACGCCGAACTCGTGCATGCCGCCGCACCACACCTGCCAGCCGGCCGCCACGGCCCGGTCGTGCGCCGTGCGCGCCGCCGTGAGGCCGCCCATCCGCGACACCTTGACGTTCAGGATGCTCCCGGCGCCGAGGGCGATCGCGGTGTCGAGCTGGTCCAGGTCGTCGACGGACTCGTCCAGGCAGACGGGCGTGCCGATCGTGGCGGCGAGGCGGGCGTGCGCGGCGAGCGCGCCCGGCGCGAACGGCTGCTCGATGAGCAGCAGGCCGAGGACGTCCAGCTCGCGCATGGTGGCGAGCGCCTCCAGCGTCTCGGGGTAGACGCCGTTGGCGTCGACCTGGACGGCGAGGTCCGGGTACGCCTCCCGGACGGCGCGGGTCGGCGCGACGTCCCAGCCGGGCGCGATCTTCAGCTTGATGCGCCGGTAGCCGTCCGCGACGTGCCGCTCCACCTGCGCGAGCAGGTCGTCGACGGTCGGTTCGATGCCGAGGCTGACGCCGGCGGCGATGCTCCGCCGGGTGCCGCCGAGCGCGGCGGCGAGCGAGGTGCCGGACGCGCGCGCCCACAGGTCCCAGCAGGCGATGTCGAACCCGGCCTTGGCGAAGTGGTGGCCGCGGATCCGCGCCCACGCACGCCCCGCCTCGGACGGGTGGTCCCACTCGGTGCCGACGAGCGCGGGCGCGAGGTAGCGGCGCAGCATCATCCAGCAGGTGTCGACGGTCTCGGGGCAGTAGTACGGGTCGCTCGGCGAGGCGATCTCCCCCCAGCCGGACGCGCCGGCGTCGTCCGTCACCCGGACGACGATGTGCTCCAGGTGCGACTTGCGGTGCGAGCTGGTCTGGAAGGTGTGGACGAGCGGCAGGCTCAGCCGGAACGCCTCGACGGCGGCGACGGCGGGCATCAGTGCTTCTCCTGCGGGTCGGGGACGAACCGGTAGACGGCGGTGTCGCGGCCGGCGACCTCGCACGAGACGGCGGCGCGGCCGCCTTCGATGAGGCGGCCCATGACGTCGGCGACCCGCTCGCGGAGCGCGACGGAGGCGTCCCGGTCGGCGGCGACGTGCGCCTCCCAGTCGCTGGGCAGGCCGAACAGGACGGCGTCGCCGTCGCGGGCGGTCTCGCCCCAGCCGACGGGCGGCGGCTTCGGCGCCCGGTCCCGCGCGGCGGGGAGGTCGGCGGTCAGGTCCCATTCGACGATGAGCCGGTCGGTGCGCATGCCGCGGTCGCGGCCGACGTCCTCGACGCCGAGCAGGTTCGGCTCGAACCAGCGCGCGACCGCGCCGAGGACGTCGAGGTTGAAGTGCGCGTTGCGGGTGCGGACCGGGTCGAACGACCAGCGCATCGCGGTGACGCCGGTGGCGAGCACCTGCTCGCGCTGCCCGAGTTTGAGGGCGCGGCCGACGCCGCGGCCCTGCTGGTCGTCGCGGACGGCGGCCATCTGCGAGTAGTGGTAGACGCGGCCGGCCGGGTCGACGCCGCCGAAGCCGTAGGCGAACCCGACGAGGTCGTCGCCGTCGAACGCGCCGACGACCGAGCCGCCGTTGTGCGCGAGGGAGATGAGCAGGCGGGGGCTGACCGCGGGGTCGGTCGCGCCGAGCCGGAAGACCTCGCGGTAGAGGGCCACCGCGGCGCGCATCTCCGCGGGTCCGGACAGGGGCCGCACGTGCACGGCCGGGGATCTCACAGGCATCGCATCGCTTACTGTCAGCACATGTCCTGACCTAGATATGTTGTAGATCTATGTCCTCGTTGTAGCATCACGCCTTGTCAGCGTCAAATATCGCCGCGATCATGACGGCTATACGATCCGTATGTTCGTCAATGATCTTCCAGGCCCTGGAGGGACATGACCCCGCCCGACCCCACCCCGTCCGACCCCACCCCGTCCGACCCCACCCCGTCCGACGCCACCCCGTCCGACCCCGCCGTGCTCGACCCCGACGACGCGGCCCGCATCACCGGGGCCGCCGCCGACCTGCTGGACGCCGCGCGCGCCCGCCTGCGCGAGTACGCGCTGGCCGAATCGCCCAGCGGCGACGCCGACGCGCTGGCCCGCTGCGCCGACCTGGTCGAGGCCGGGCAGGCCGCCGCCGGCGGGCGGGTGCGGCGGGTGCCGTCCCCGAGCGGCGACCACCTGGTCACCTCCTGGGGGCCGGAGGGGCCCGGGCACCTCCTCGTCGTCGGCCACTACGACACCGTCTGGCCGGTCGGGCGCTTGGCCGACATGCCCTACACCGACGACGGCACGACCATCACCGGTCCCGGCGTCTTCGACATGAAGGGCGGCCTCGTCGCGCTGGAGACGGCGTTCCAGGCGCTCGACGCCGCCGGGATCGCCGTGCCCGCGCCCGTCCGCGCGGTCGTCGTCGCCGACGAGGAGGTCGGCAGCCCCACCGGCCGCGACCTCGTCGAGGCCGAGATGGACGGCGCGGCGGCGGTCATCGGCCTGGAGTCGCCGCATCCCGACGGCGCGCTGAAGTCCGCGCGGCGCGGCAGCACCCGCGTCGCGCTGCGCGTCCGGGGCCGCGAGGCGCACGCCGCCCTGGACCCCTGGCGCGGCGTGTCCGCGATCGACGAGCTGCTCGACCAGCTCGCCGCCGTCCGCGCCGCCGTGCCGGACGACGGCACCACCCTGCTCAACATCGGCCGGATCGAGGGCGGCCGCCGCGCCAACGTGGTCGCCGGGGACGCTTGGGCGGAGATCGGCCTCCGCTTTACCGACGCCGGATCCGAGCGCCGGATGCTGGACGCGCTGCGCGGCGCCCGCCCGGTCCGGGACGGCGCGCAGGTGGAGGCCGAGGTGCTGACGTCCCGGCCGACCTGGCCCGACGACCCCGCCAACCCGCTGCTGGCGCACCTCGCGGCGGTGGGCGCCGCGCTCGGCCAGACCGTCCAGGGCCGTCCGGCGGCCGGCGCGGGCGACGCGAACCTGCCCGGCTCGCGCGGCCTGCCCACGCTCGACGGGCTCGGCCCGCGCGGGCGCGGCGCGCACGCCGCCGACGAGCACATCCAGGCCGCCGACCTGGCCCGCTGCGCCGCGCTCCTCGCCGCCCTCTTCGCCGTCCCGTACCGGCCCTGACCCGGAACCGGCGAACCGGCGGAAATCGGGTCGACGGGCCGGGGCGGGGCGAGCAGAATCACCGGCGTGAAGGTTCGGCTCGCGGGCGGCGTGGTGGCCTCGGACCTGGCCGCGTGGACGGCCGGTCCGTCCGGTCCGGAGCGCGTCACCGGCGGCCCGTCCGAGCGGCCCGGCGCGGCCGTCGCGCTGGGCCCCGCCGACGCCGCCGTCGAGGACGTCCGGCGCGCGCTCGCGGCGCTGTCCGCGCTGGTGGAGGCGGGCGGGGCGACGGCCGCCGGCGCGGGCGTCGACCTCGGCGCCGGGTTCCGGTCGGCCCGGCTGGACGGGGCGCGCGGCGACCAGCGCGACGCGGTCCTCGCCGCGCTGCGGGCGCTCGGGCCGGAGAACGCGGGACGGCTGGGGGACCGGGCCGGGTTCCTCGTCGCGCTGTTCGGCCCCTCGGTCACCCGGCGGGTGGGCGCGGCGGCGGCGAAGGCGGCCGCGGACGGGCGCTGGGCCGCGCTGCACCTGGCGTCCGCCGCGAGCGACGTCCTAGGGCCCGAGCAGCTGGAGCGCGTCCTCGGCCTGGACGGCCCCGACACCGCCGTGCCGGGCCCGCCGTCCGTGCTCGCCGGGTACCTGGGCCGGGCGTTCGAGGAGGTGCCGCGCCCGCGCCGGCTCGACCTGCTCCTCGACCTGTGGTCGCTGGTCCTCGACCAGCGGGACCGGGCCCGCCGCCGCGCCCGCCGCATGGCCACGCAGGGCCGCCGCGAGCGCCTCTCCGACCTGCGCGAACGCCGCGCCCGCCACGAGGACGACCTGGTCGTCGGCTGGATGATGCGGACGCTGGGCGCCGGCGAGCCGACGCTCGCCGACGCCGCGCGGTGGATCCCGCCCGACGGCTACTGGCGCGACCAGCTCGTCCGGGCCTTCGAGGACGCGATCGCCGCCACCGCTCTGCTCCGGACCGCCGTCGCGGTCGCCGACCACGGCTACGAGGAGGGCCTGGCGCGCTCCGCGCCCCTCCTCGCCGCCGTCGTCGAGCAGTGCCCCGCGTGGGCCGACGGCCGCCGCCGCGACGGCGGGCTGCCCTCCCGGCCCACCGTCCACGCCGGCGAGATCCACCGCAGGCTGTCCGCCGGGGGACCGGTCGACGCGCGGCTCATCGGCTTCGTCAAGCCGCGGCTGACGCGCGCGCGGGAGTTCGCCCTCCTCGTCATCGAGACCGTCGAGACGGTGATGGCGCGGATGATCGGGCACCGCGCCGACGTGCTGCGCGACTGGGGCGCGACCGCCCTCGGGGCCTGGCGCGACGCGGCCGGGTACAGCGACGCGCGCCCGCCCGCCGAGTGGGACGGCATCCCGCCGTGGACCGGCCCGCTCCTCGGCGACCGCGGGCCGCTGCGCGACCGCGAGGAGCTCGCCGGCGACCTGCTCTGGTACGTCGACCTGATCGACGCGCTCGCCCGGCTGCACGGGCACGACGCGGCGCGCTCGGTGAACGGGACCGGCGCCCCCTGGTTCGACCACGACCCGCCGCCGGAGGACCCCGAGCCGCTCACGCCCCGGCTCGGCTCGGTGACGCTCGCCGTGTCCGGCGCCGCGCAGCTCGTCGAGCTCGGCGGCGCCCCGCCGAAGGGCGCGCGCACCTGGACCGCGTTCACCGACGGGCTGGCCGCCGGAACGGCGATCCGCGCGGCGCTGACCGGCGACTTCGCGGTGCCGCCGCCCGTGGCCGCCGCCGACGGGGCGGCCGTGCCCGGGGCGGGGGTCCGGGTGCGGGTGGCCCGCAACGCGCGCGACCTGGCCGAGTGGTCGGACTACATGGGCAACTGCATCGCCGGGCCCGGGTACATCGAGGACGCCCGCGAGGGGCGCGTCGCCCTGCTCGGCCTCTACGACGGCAAGGGCGTCCTCGTCGCCAACGCGGAGGTCGGCCCGCTGCGGCCGCAGTCGCGCGGGTGGCGGGTCTCGGAGATCGCGGCGCGGTTCAACGAGGCGCCCGGCGAGGAGCTGGACCGCGCGTTCCGCGCGTGGGTGGACGCGCTTCCCGGCATCCGGCCGCCCGAGGCGCCGGTGCCGGAGGAGGTCCCGCCCGCCAGGACGGCGCGGCGGCGCGCCGCGCCGCGCCTGGTCGAGGAGGTCGGGCCGGTGCTCGGCGACCTCGCCCGCGCGGAGTGGGACGCGTCCGGCGCCGCGGCCCTGGAGGTGTTCGCCGCCGTCGCCGCGACCCCGCCGGACGCGGCGCTCGCCAGGCTGCGCCGGCTCGGTCCCGCGCAGCTCACCGCCGCGGTCCGCCGCACGCTCGACACCCGGGCCGTCCCCTTGGTCCGGCTGTGGGAGGCGACGGGGACGCGGCCGCTCGCCGCCGCGCTCGCCGGCCTGGACCCGGCGCTGCGCGAGCGCTACGACCGGCTCCCGCTGCTGCTCGGCGAGCCGCCGCTGCCGAAGACCCTGCGCAGGCTCGTCCTGCTGCCCGCGATCGCCGACCCGTACGCGCTCGACCTCGTCGCGCGGCGCGTCCGCGCGGCGATCGGGCGGCTGGCGGTGCGGGACGACCCGGCCGTCGCCCGCGCGGTCGGGCACCGGACGACCGAGCCGCTGCTGTGCGCGCTGACCGTCCTGGTCACCTGCGCCGCGCCGGAGATTCCACTCGTTGGCGTCGTTCCGCCGCGCAAGGTGCACGTGCCCGGCTACCCGGCGACGACCCTCAAGGACGAGGACGGCCCGTGGCGGCGCGCGATGCCCGACGCCGCCGAACTCGGCGCCGACACCGGCTCTTTCTGGGACGCGCTGGCCGGGCGGGGACTGCGCGTCCCCGCGTCGTGGCTCGGCGCGGGCGGCTGGACGGCCCTGTGGGCCCGCGCCCACGCGCACCACTGACGGCCGTCCCGCGGACCGGAAGCCCGCGGGACGGCCGCGCGGCACCTCCTACTTCCCGGCTTCGGCCGCCTCCAGGTCGGCCTTCGCGGCGCGCGGGCTCCACCGCCCGGCGAGCGGCAGCATCAGCGCGAAGAACAGCACCTGGGCGGCGATGCACACCCACCACCAGTGCTGCCACTGGTGCGGGGCGTCGGCCGCCGCCTGCTTGATGTCGGCGAGCTGGTGCAGCAGCCCCGCCGGCGGCGCGTGCCCCGCCTGCTGCGCCGCCTTCGCCTCCGCGAGCTTCTCGGGGGCGCTGACCAGGGTGTTCGCGCTGCTCACCACGTACTGCAGCGCGAACACCGAGCCGGCGACCGCGATCCGCGTCGTCCAGCCCCAGACGGCCAGCCCGTGCGCCATCAGCGCCGGGTTGCGCCGCTCGATCGTCTCGGTGAACGCGGCCATCCACGGCGCGTACGCGATGGCGAGGCCGACCGCCAGCAGGCTGACGATGGTCGCGAGCGCCGCGAAGCTCGTGTGCGGATGGGTCGCGCGGGTCAGGAACACGTACGTCATGACGACAGCGAGGACGGTGCCGCCGGCCATGAACGGCTTGCGCACCCGCAGCCGGTCGGACACGAGCCCGACGACCACCAGCGCGATCGCGTCCATCGCCCAGTACCAGGTGTTGATGCCGTTGGCGCGGGACGTGGTGAACCCGAACGTGGTGGTCAGGTAGATGGTGAAGAACCCGACCGCGGTGTAGTAGATGATCAGGAAGATCGAGATCCCGACCGCCGGGGCGAGGACGTCGAACTTGAGCATCTGCGCCCACGGCCGGCCGAGGTCGGCGCTCGCCTCGGCCTGCGCCGCGCGCGCCTCCACCTTCGCGCGGTCCCCGGCGCTGACCATGACCTGGCTGCGCAGGCCGGGGTTCAGCTCCCGCAGGCCGCCGAGCGCGATCGCGAACACGACCAGCCCGAACGCGCCCATGATGTAGTACTGGCTGGCCCAGCTGTTGTCGAGCCGCTCCAGCGTCCGGTTCGCGACGAAGCTGACGATGAGGCTCGCCACGACCGGGCCGAGCGTCCAGAAGCCCATCGCGGACGCGCGGCCGAGCTGCGGGGAGAAGTCCCGGACCAGGGCGGGCGTGGCCACCAGGATCACGCCCTCGACCATCCCGATGACCGTCAGCAGGATGACGAACGCCCACTTGTTCGGCATGGAGGGGAGCAGCAGCGTCAGCACCCCGGTGACGCCGAGCCCGTAGGCGACCAGGTTGGCGCGCCCCCATTTGTCGCAGAGTCCGGCGGCGAGGGCGCCGAACGCGCCGACCAGGCCCCCGATGACCAGCGCGTTGACGTAGAAGAGGAACGACATCTCGAAGTGGGCGAGCACCAGCGGCGCCACGCCGCCGGTCACGTACTGCTCGCAGTAGAGGACGATCGTGGCGAGGACGACCACCGCGAGGTACCACACGCGGGGGCCGGTGTCGGGGTAGCGGTCGAGGTCGCGCTTCCAGAGGCGGTCGATCGCGGCTCTGGGCTCGGGGGCGGCCGGGTGATCGAGGGTGGTCATGGCACCTCTTTCCGGTTGTCCCGGCGGGGGGCTTTCGGGCCCGGTGGTTCTTGAAGCGAACTCTAGGTTCGGGTCCTTAAATTTTCCAGAGCTAAGTTCTAGAATCTCGATCTAGAACTATTTCGAGGAGGGCGATGTCCACCGCCTCCAGGCCCGCGGCCTCCAAGCCCGTCCCGCGCCCCACCCCCGACACCCGGCCGTTCTGGGACGGCACCGCCGCCGGGGAGCTGCGCGTCCAGCGCTGCCGCGGCTGCGGCCGGCACTTCTTCTATGCCCGTCCGAGCTGCCCCCACTGCGGCTCCGGCGACGTCGCCTGGGTGACCGCCACCGGGCGCGCCACCCTCCACTCGTACGTGATCAACCATCGTCCGGCGCCCGGCTTCGAGGACGAGGCGCCCTACGTCATCGCCATCGTGGAACTCGAGGAGGGCGTCCGGATGATGAGCAACCTCGTCGGCGTGCCCGCCGACCCCGACCACCTGCCCCTCGACCTGCCGCTCCAGGTCGTCTTCGAGCAGCGCGGCGACGTGCGCCTCCCGCTCTTCGCCCCCGCGGAGGCCCGGTGAACATCGTCATCGCCGGAGCCGCGGAGACCGACGGGATCGGCCGGCTGCCCGACCGCTCCACCCGGCAGCTGCACCTGGAGGCCGCCCGCAACGCCCTCGCCGACGCCGGGCTCACCAAGGACGACATCGACGGCGTCGCGACCGTCGGCACCCCCGGCCCGGTGGAGATCGCGCATTCGCTCGGGATCGAGCCCGCCTGGCTCGACGGGACGCAGGTCGGCGGCTCGTCGTTCCTGTTCCACGTCCGGCACGCCGCCGCCGCGATCCGCGCCGGGATGTGCGGCACCGTCCTCGTCACGCACGGCGAGTCGGGCCGCTCGCGCGTCGGCGCGCCCCGCCACGCCCGCACCCCCGACTCGCTGAGCGGCCAGTTCGAGGCCCCGTACGGCGTGTTCGGCCCGACGTCCGCCTTCACCCTCACCGCGCTGCGGTACATGAAGGAGACCGGCCTCACGCACGAGCAGCTCGCCGAGGTGCCCGTCGCGCAGCGCCGCTGGGCGAACCTCAACCCGCGCGCGATGTACCGCGACCCGATCACCGTCGAGGACGTCCTCGCGTCCCGGATGGTCGCCTACCCGTTCCACCTGCTGGAGTGCTGCCTGGTGACCGACGGCGGCGGCGCGCTCGTCGTCACGTCCGAGGACCGCGCCCGCGCGCTCGGCACCCGCCGCCCGCTCGTCCACCTGCTGGGCGCGGGGGAGTCCGCCGAGTCGCCGGTCATCTCCCAGATGGCCGACCTGACCAGCTCGGCCGCGTTCCGGCGGGCGTCGCGCGCCGCGTTCGCCGAGGCGGGCGTCGGGCACGGCGACGTCGACCACCTGATGATCTACGACGCGTTCGCGCACCTGCCGATCTACGGGCTGGAGGACATGGGCTTCGTCGGGCGCGGCGAGGCGGGCGCGTTCATCGCCGAAGGCCACACCTCGCCCGGCGGCCGCCTCCCGCTGAACACCAACGGCGGCGGCCTGTCCTACACCCACACCGGCATGTACGGGATGTTCGCGATCCAGGAGGCCGTCCGCCAGCTCCGCAAGGAGGCCGCCGCGCAGGTCCCGGACGCGGAGGTCAGCGCGGTGCTCGGCAACGGCGGCATGTTCATGTCCGCCGCCGTCCTCGTCCTGGCCTCCCACCGCTGAGCCGCGGCGTGCCGTCCCTCGGCCGGCCGTCATCGGGGCGGCACGCCGCAGATCCGCGTCTCAGGTCCAGGTGACGAGGGCGTCGAGGATCTCGACCTCGGCGCCGTCGACGCGGAGCGGGTTGATCTCCAGCGATTCGAGGCGGTCGCCGAGGGACGCGGCGAGCGCGGCGACGCGGGCGACGACGCCGGCGACGGCGTCGAGGTCGGCGGGCTTCGTGCCGCGCGCGCCGTCGAGCAGCGCGGCGCCGCGCAGCTCGCCGAGCGCCTCCCGGACGTCCCGCGCGTCCACCGGCAGCAGGCGCAGCGCGGAGTCGCGCAGCGCCTCCACCCACACGCCGCCGAGGCCGACCGCGAGGGTGAGGCCCCAGGCCGGGTCGCGGACGATCCCGGCGAGCAGTTCCACGCCGCCGGGCCGCTGCGGCTGGACGAGCGCGCCGGCGCCGTCGCGGCCGGCGAGCGCGGCCATCACCTCGCGGTACGCGGCGCGGACGGCGTCCGGCCCGGCGAGGCCGAGGCGGACGCCGCCGATGTCGCTCTTGTGCGCGAGGCCGTCCGCCGCGGCCTTGAGGACGACCGGGTAGCCGAACCGGTCCGCCGCCGCGACCGCCGCGTCCTCCCCGTCGACCAGCGCGGACGGCACCACGGGCAGCCCCGCGCCGGCGAGGAGGGCCGCGGCGCGGTGCTCGGCCCACACGCCGGTCGCGCCGGCGGCGCCGTCCACGGCGACGGGTTCGCCGGCCTCGGGACGTCGCGCGAGCGCGCGCTCCCGTCCGGCCGACCAGCGGACGGCCGCGCCGATCGCCTGCATGCCGTGCTCGATCCCGCCGACGACGTGCGGGAACCCGGTCCTCTCCTGCACGGAGCGCCCGAACTCCGACACGTCGGTGAGCGTGTTCCCGACCACCACGACCGGACGCGGCGACGCGGCGATCCGCCGGGCGTGCGCCGCGAACGTCGCCATCGGCACCGACGGGTCAGGCGGAGCGAACCGGGGCAGGTCGGTCAGCAGCATCACCGCGTCGATGCCGGGATCGGCGGCGACGACGTCCAGCGCGCGGCCGAGGAGCGTCCGGTCGATCAGCACGTACCCGGTGACGTCGAGGGGGTTCTGCACGGTCGCGAACGGCGGCAGGATCTCCGCGAGCGCCTCCACCGTCGAGGGCGCGAATGGCGGAAGGTCGAGGCCTTCGTCCTCGGCCCGGTCCGCGATGATCTCCGACGCGCCGCCGGACGGGGTGACCACGCCGATCCGGGGCCCCGGCAGCGGCCCGGCGGACGCGAGCAGCCCGGCGGTGACGATCAGGTCCTCCAGCGACCGGACCCGGACGACGCCGAGCCGCCGGAACGCCGCGCCCACCACCGCGTCGTCGCCGACGAGCGCGCCGGTGTGGGCCCGCGCGGTGCGCGACGCCAGCCGGCTGCGCCCGATCTTCAGCGCGACGACGGGCTTGCCCGCCTCCAGGGCCCGCCGCGCCGCGCGCGCGAACGCGTCCGGGTCCCGCACCGACTCCAGGAACAGCGCGATGACCCTCGTCGCGGGGTCGTCCACCAGGTAGTCGATCACGTCGGGGACGGTGACCAGCGACTCGTTGCCCATCGACGTGAGCAGGCTGAGCCCGATGTTGCGGGCCTGGGAGAACGCCAGCACCGAACTGGCCAGCGCGCCGCTCTGCAGCACCACGCCCACCGGGCCGCGCAGCAGCGGCGGCGGGATCGGCAGGCCGTAGGGGGTGATGCCGGCGGCGGCGTTGATGTAGCCGTTGCCGTTCGGGCCGAGGACGGTCAGCCCCGCCTCCCGCGCGAACGCGACGACCTCCGCCTCCAGCCGCGCGCCGTCCGCGCCCGCCTCGCCGAACCCGGCGGTCAGCACGACGTAGTTCCGGATCCCGGCCGCGGCGCCGTCCCGCAGCACCGGCAGCACAGCGGGGGTCGGCACCATCACGTACGCCAGGTCGACCGGGCCGGGCAGCTCCGCCAGGCTCGGGTGCGCGGGGTGGCCGTGGACGAGCCCGCCGCGCGGGTTGACCAGGTGCACCGGCCCGCCGAACCCGTGCGCCCGCAGGTTCCCGAACGTGCTCGCCGACCAGCCGGACTTGTCGCTCGCGCCGACCAGCGCGATCGACCCCGGGTTGAACAGCGCGCGGACCCCCGCCCGCGGATCGCGAGAGCCCATCTCACTCCCCGACGAGGCCGAGGCGGACGTGGCCCTTGAGCAGGTTGCGGGCGATGGTCCGGCGCTGGATCTCGTCGGTGCCCTCGAAGATCCGCAGCAGCCGCAGCTCCCGGTACCAGCGCTCGATCGGCAGCTCCTTGGTGTACCCCATGCCGCCGTGGATCTGGAGCACCCGGTCCACGACGCGGTTCGCCATCGTCGCGCCGTTCAGCTTGGCGATGGACGAGGCGTGCCGCGCGTCCAGGCCCTCCCGCACCCGCCACGCCGCGTACAGCGTCAGCCACTTCGCCGCCTCGATCTCCACCTGCGAGTCCGCGATCATCCACTGGATGGCCTGGTAGTCGGCGATGGGATGGCCCATGGACACCCGGACCTTGGCGTAGTCGACCGCCATCTGCAGCATCCGCTCCGCCGCGCCGATCGCCCGCGCCGGGATCATGTAGCGGCCCTGCCCGATCCACCGCATCGCCAGCTCGAAGCCCTTGCCGACCTCGCCGAGGACGTTGGCACCGGGAACCCGGACGTCCTCGAACACCAGCGACGCCGGCCCCCACTCGCCCATGGTCGGGATCGGCTCGGACTTCCAGCCCATGTCCCGGTCGACGAGGAAGCAGGTCACGCCGCCGTCGGCGCCGAGATCGGGGTCGGTGACGGCGAACACCATGACGAAGTCGGCCTCGTTGCCGCCGGTGATGAACGTCTTCTCGCCGTTGATGACCCAGTCGTCGCCGTCGCGTACGGCGCGGGTGCGGATGCTGCGCGCGTCCGACCCGGCGCCCGGCTCGGTGATGGCGAAGCAGGACCGCCGCTCGCCCTCGATCGTCGGGATCAGGTAGGCGCGCTTCTGCGCCTCGTCGCAGGCGTACAGGATGTTGTCGGCGGTGCCGCCGAAGCCGAACGGGACGAACGTCCGGCCCGTCTCCATCGCGACGATGGCCGACATCAGCGGGCCGAGCGCGGCGCCGCCGTACTCCTCGGGCGTGTTGATCCCCCAGAACCCCGACCGGCGGGCCTTGTCGCGCAGGTCGCGCAGCACCCGGGGGTCGAGCCCGGGGCGCCCGGCGCGCTCGTTGCGCAGCACCTCGGGTTCGAGCGGCATGACCTCCTTCTCGACGAAGGAGCGGACGGTGTCGCGGATCTGACGTTCCTCGGCGCTCAGCGAGAAGTCCATGGACCGGTCCTCCGATCAATCCTAGAATCTATTTCTAGGAATCGGTTCTAGGCTGCGCACGGGGCGGTCCCGGCGTCAAGACGTCCCGCGCGCTTTCTAGAATCTGTTTCAACGACGGCCGGACGGCGGCCGCCGCACCGGACGGGGGACCGATGGCCCGCAAGCCGAGCGGCAGGGGCGGATGGGAATGGAGCCGCACCGCCCAGACGCGCCGCACCATGCTCGAGGCCGCGCGCGAGGTGTTCTGCGCGCACGGGTTCGCCGACGCCGCGATCTCCGAGGTCGTCGAGCGCGCCGGGTCCAGCGTCGGCAGCCTCTACCACCACTTCGGCGGCAAGACCGAGCTGTTCCTCGCCCTGTGGGAGGAGCACGAGGCCGCGCACGAGAAGTCCGCGACCGCGAGCGTCGCCGAGGCCAAGGCCGCCGGCGTCGAGGACCCGGTCGAGCTGTTCATCGCGGGCGCCCGCGCGTTCCTCGCCGGCTCGTGGGAGCGCCGCGACCTCGCCCGGCTGTTCATGGACGGCGACGGCCCGCCCGGCTTCGACCTGATGCGCCGCACCCGCCGCCGCGACTGGGTCCGGCAGAACGCCGTGCTGCTCGCGCTCGGCGGCGAGCCCATCGACCGCCTCACCGTCGCCGTCCTCACCACCGTCATCGGCGAGGCCGGACGCGAGGTCGCCACCAGTGAGGACGAGGCCGAGGCCCAGGAGGTCATCGACGCGGCGATCGAGCTGATCCGCCGCTTCGACCGCGCCGCCGCGGCCACCTGACCGCCGCCCGCCGATTACGGACATCTCTTTTCCGAGAAAAGCGAAGTCGAGTTTCCGGTGCCATGGCGAACGCCTTGCGTTGCTTTTGCAGATCGTGCCGCACGCCTTTATAGTCACCGATGTCGATCGCTCGTGACGAGTGGAAAGCGCTGCCGGGCCCCGTGGGCTCGCGTGAAGGTGAAGGCGGGAAATTCGTGAGGGTATTTCGTGGTGCCGTCCGGCGCGGGCGGTCCGGGGCCGGAGCTGCCATGGTCGCAGGTGCGGGCCTGGTCGCGACCATGACCGCGACCATGGGGGCCGCCTCGCCGGTGGACGCGCCCGCGGCGCCGGCCGCCCCGGCCACCTTCCCGTCCGTCCCGGCGAAATATTACGGGAATGCGGGCGATATTCCGAAATGCCGCCCCGGTCATGTGTGCGCCACCGTCGCTTATGGCGGTAAATATCATGTCTTCGACTTCTACCGGTACGGCACCTATGGGCTGAGCAATTGGCATGGCCGGGGAAGGGTCGTCAACGAGCAGGCGGGCGGCGCCGCCGCCAGGGTCTACGACCGGTCCGGCGCCGAGACCTCGTGCGTCGCGGCGGGCACCGCGATCGCCGGCGCGGACTGGGACCGGGCCGGGAAGATCAAGCTGACGACGGCCCGCTGCTGACCCCGGCTGCCACGTCGTGCTGGCCCGCTGCGTCGTGCTGGCCCGCCGTGTCGGGCTGGGGCGCCGCGTCGGGCTGGGGCGCCGCGTCGGGCTGGCGTGCGTCGGGCTGGGCGGCGACGAGGGCCTCGCCCGCCTCCGTCCGGTAGTACAGGACCGAGCGCCCGGCGCGGCGCCGCTCGACGAGCCGCGCGTCCAGCAGGATCTTCAGATGCCGGCCGACCGAGCCGAGGCCCCGGCCGGTCAGCGCGACCAGCTGCGTGGTGCTCTTCGGCGCGTCCAGCAGGAGCAGGACGGACGCGCGCACCGGGCCGAGCAGCGCGCCCAGCGCGCCCGGCGGCGGGACGGCGCCCGCGCCGGCCAGCACCCCCGAGCACGGGTAGACGATGGCGTACCGGGACCGCGCCCGGTTCCAGGAGGACCAGGTCTCGCCGACCGTGACCGGCACGAACACCAGCCGTTCCCCCGACAGGGCGCGGGGCGGGTTGTCGTGGGCGTTGATCTGCAGCCGGTTAGCGCCGAGCCAGCGCAGGCCCGGGCGCATGTCGGCGAGTGCGGCGGTCCACCCGCCCCGGCTCAGGTGCGCGGCGCGGGCCACGATGTCGGCCTCGAAGATCCGGCGGCGCCGGGGCCAGTCAGGCCGGACCGTCTCCGCCCACACCCACGCGATCAGGTCGGCGGCGCGGTCCGGCAGGTCGTCGCGGTCGAGCGCGGCGGGGAGGCGGCCGCCCAGCGCCACGGCGAGGTCCTCGCGGGCGACGTCGGGCGGCGTGGACCGCATCCGCTCCAGCTCCGCGTCGAAGGACGCCTCGGCCCCGCCGGCCGGCGTGGTCGTGACGAAGTCGGCGTTCCACGTGGGGGCGAACATGGCCCGGACGAGCAGCGCCGCGACGGGATCGGCGGCCGTCCGGGCGCGGTAGGCGGGCAGGTGGGCGGCCAGCCAGGCGCGCTCGGCCGGGTTCGCGGGCCGCTCCCAGCGCAGCGCCTTGAGGCAGGCGGTGGCCTCCGCGAGCGGCGAGACGGCGAACCGGCTCCCGGCGAGGGTGTCCGCGTTGATCTCCCACCAGCCCAAGGGTTTCGCCTCCCTGCGAAAGAGTAACCGGCGCGGCGGAGCGCCCCGGAGACTCCGATCATGCGCACCTACCGGGAACTGTTCCGCACGCCCGAGTTCGCACCGCTGTTCCTGGCGTCGGCGGGCAACGTCGCGGCGCAGACGGTGAGCGGCCTCGCGCTCGGCACGCTCGTCTACGCCCGGACCGGCTCGCCGCTGCTGTCGTCGCTGGCGATGTTCGGCCCGGCGCTCGCCCAGCTGGCGGGCGCGCTGGCGCTGCTGTCGGCGGCCGACCGGCTGCCGCCGCGCGCCGCGCTCACCGGCCTGTCGCTGCTGTTCGCCGCCGGTACCGCCGCCCAGGCCGTCCCGGGGCTGCCCGTCTGGGGCGTGTTCGCGATCGTCCTCGTGCTCGGGGCGGCGAGCGCGGTCGGCGGCGGGGTGCGGTACGGCCTGCTGAACGAGATCCTCGACCGGGAGGGCTACGTGCTCGGCCGGTCGGTGCTCAACATGTCGGTCGGCCTGATGCAGATCGCGGGGTTCGCGGCCGGCGGCGTCATGGTCGCCGCGCTGTCGCCGCGCGGGACGCTGCTGGCCGGGGCGGCGCTGTACCTCGCCGCGGCGGCCGCCGGCCGGTTCGGGCTGAGCGCCCGTCGACCGCGCGCCACGGGGCGGGCGACGGCGGGCGAGACGTGGCGCAACAACGTCCGGCTGTTCTCGTCGCCGCGGCGCCGGGCCGTCTACCTCGCGCTGTGGGTCCCGAACGGGCTGATCGTCGGCTGCGAGTCGCTGTTCGTCCCGTACGCGCCGGGGCACGCGGGGCTGCTGCTGGCGGCCGGCGCGGCCGGGATGCTCGCCGGGGACACGCTGGCCGGACGGTTCGTCCCGGCGGGCTGGCGCCGGCGCCTGGACGCGCCGATGCGGCTGGTGCTCGCCGCCCCCTACCTGGTCTTCGCGCTGCGCCCGCCGCTGCCCGTCGCGGTCGCCGCGATCACCGTGGCGAGCGTCGGGTACTGCGCGACCCTGCTGCTCCAGGAGCGGCTGCTGGAGCTCACCCCGGACGATCTGAGCGGCCACGCCCTCGGCCTGCACTCGTCCGGGATGCTCGGCATGCAGGGCATCGGCGCCACGCTCGCCGGCGGGGCCGCCCAGCTCACCTCGCCCGCGACGGGGATGGCGCTGATGGCGGCGGCGTCGGTCGCGGTGACGGTGGCCCTGGCGCCCGCGCTGCGGGCGCGCCCCGCGCCGCCTTCCGGTGAGGCGTCCGGCGACGCGTCGGGCGATGGGTCGGGCGAGGCGTCCGGTGAGGCGAGTGCGCAGCGGGTTTAGCGGGCGGGACCGGAGGCAGGCTGAGGGACATGCGTGCCGTCACCTACGACTCCTATGCCCCCGACAACTCCCGCCTCACCGTCGGCGAGGCCCCCGACCCCAAGCTCGGCCCGAGCGAGGTGCTGATCGAGGTGCGGGCGGCGGGCGTCAACCCGGTCGACTGGAAGGTCATGGCCGGCGGCCTCGACGGGATGATGGACGCCGTGTTCCCGGTGATCCCCGGCTGGGACGTCGCCGGGGTCGTCCGGAGGCTCGGGCCGGACACCCCGGAGTTCGCGCCGGGCGACGAGGTCATGGCCTACGCCCGCAAGAACGTCGTGCACGCCGGGACGTTCGCGCAGTACGTCGCGGTTCCGGCCGTGCACTGCGCGCGCAGGCCCGCCGCGCTCGGCTGGGAGCAGGCGGGCGGGCTGCCGCTCGCCGGGATGACCGCGCAGCGCGCGCTCGACCGCCTGGAGGCCGGCAAGGGCGACGTGCTGCTGGTGCACGCGGCGTCCGGGGGAGTGGGGAGCCTCGCGGTGCAGATCGGCGTCGACCGGGGCGCCCGCGTCATCGGCACCGCCTCCGAGGCGAACCACGACTACCTGCGCGAGCTCGGCGCCGAACCGGTCTCCTACGGGGACGGGCTGGTGGAGCGGATCCGCGACCTCGCGCCGGACGGCGTCACGGCGGTCGCCGACTTCGTGGGCGGGCAGTTGGACGTGACGCTCGCCGTCCTCGCGGAGGGCGGGCGGCACGTGTCCGTCGCCGACAGCGGCGTGGAGCAGCACGGCGGCCACTGGATCTGGGTGCGCCCGGACGGCGCCAAGCTCGCCGACCTCGCCGCCATGGCCGACCGCGGCGCGCTGCGCGTCGACGTCGCCGGGACGTTCTCCCTCGACGAGGTCGGCGCCGCGTTCGACGAGAGCCGCGGCGGCCACACGCGCGGGAAGCTCGTCATCACGCCGTGACCGGGACGGGCCGGGCCGCCCGCGGCGGCCCGGCCTCCCGCGTCAGCAGCCGGAATCGGCGATGACGTAGTAGTTCGCGGACATCTCCTTCAGCGTGTGCGTCACGAACACGTTGTAGAGGCCCATGTTCTGGTTCGAGCCGTTCGCGTACGTGTAGCCGCCGCTGGTGTGCGCCCGTCCCGCCACGACCTGCGCGTAGTTCGTCGCGGTGAAGCACTGGGGCGTCCCGCCGCCCGGGTCACCGGGATCGCCCGGGTCGCCGGGGTCGGTCCCGGTCGAGCCGTCGAGGCCCCAGAACTTCGCCGTGTACGACGTGGAGCAGATGGTGTCGAGGAAGTACGCGCCCGTGCTGCCGCACTGGTCGGCGCCCGTCCCCGGGTCGACGGCGAGGCCGTGGCCCATCCCGGAGATGGAGTACACCTCGACGGCCGGTTTCCCGTTCGCGTCGTTGTAGACGCTCTGCGTCGTGCCGCCCGGCAGGCTCTGCGTGCTCGACGGCGTCTGCGAGATGCCCCAGACGTTCGTCCACTGGTCGCGCAGTTCCGTGGCGTTCACCGGATAGACCGTGTAGTCGGAGGTGCCCTGCCAGACGGCGACGCGCGGCCACGGGCCGGTGTATCCCGGATAGGAGTTCCGGACCTTGTCGCCCCATTGCGCGGGCGTCAGGTTCTGGTTGTTCATCTGGCAGCCGGAGGCGGCGACGAGGCTCGTGGCGCACTGCGCGGGGAGGCCCGAGTCGACCGCGCCGCCGGCGAACACGTCCGGGTAGGCGGCGAGCAGGTCCGCCGTCATCCCGCCGCCCGCGGACAGGCCGGTCACGAACACCCGGTGCGGGTCCGAGCCGTGCCGCTGCTCGGCGCTGGACACCATCTGGACGATCGACGCCGCCTCGGTGCCGCCGCGCGCGTCCTTCGCGGGATCGAACCACTGGAAGCACTTCTGGATGTTGTTGGACGTGGTGGTCTGCGGGAACACCACGGCGAACTTCCACAGGTCGGCGTACTTGGGCCAGCCGGAATGGTTGTAGTAGTCGTCGGCGCTCTGCGTGCAGCCGTGCAGGGCCACCACGAGCGGGGCGCCGGACGGCAGTCCGGCCGGCACGTACTCGTACATCTGCAGGTTCCCGGGATTCGACCCGAAGCCGGTGACCTGCTGGTAGGTGCCGCTGTCGGCGTGAGCGGGCGCGGCGGTGGCGGCCAGCCCGGCCACGCCGGCCATGCCGGACGCGGCGGCGAGGAGCGCGAAGGCGGCGGACGACGCGAGCCGTCTCGTGAGGCGCCGCAGGACGCGCGGGGATCGTCGATGCATGAAGGGCTCTCCCGGATCGGTGGAACGGGGTGGGGATCGGGAAGGAGGGGCGCCCATCCGGAAGTCAAACCGATCCAGGCCGGCCGGGAAATGTGCCGGGCGCCCATGCCCGCCCGTCCCGGTTATGGCTCCGTACCCCATGCGTCACGGGATGTGAGCGGGGAAGACCGTCCGTATGCGCCGACGGTCGTGGGGCTGGTACGTCCTGGCGGTCGCGGTCATGGCGGGCGTCACGGCGGACGTGCTCGCGGACGGCCCGCTCCGCCGCCTCGACTGGAGGGTCCACACCTTCTGCGACGCGAACGTCCGAGGCGGGTGGATGTCGGCGGTCCACGTGTTCACCCAGCTCGGGCAGCGGGGCGTCATCGCGGGGTTCGTCCTCGTCCCGCTGGCGGTCCTCGGGGCGGTCCGGGCGCGGTCGCTGCGTCCCGTGCTGGTGCCGATCGTGGTGGTGCTCCTGCTGTCGCTGCTCCAGGAGGGCGCGAAGTCGGTGATCCCGCGGACGTACCCGGCCGGCGGCACCGACGTGCTGTGGAAGCACGGCGACGCGTACCCGTCGGGGCACACGCTGAACGGGTTCCTGCTGGTCTGGGTCGGGACCGAGCTGCTGATCGTCGTGGTCCCGGTCCTCGACCGGTGGGTGACGGCGCGCGGCCGGCGCGACTTCGCGCTGGTCGCCGGGTTCCTGACCGGGGCGGCGCTGACCGCCGCCGACGAGCACTGGCTGACCGACGTGCTGTTCAGCCTCGCGCTCGGGCCGGTGCTGCTGGCCGGGCTGGTGGCGGCGGAGCCGTTCACCCGCCCGCTGTGGCCGGGCGAGCCGGTCCGCGGCCGCTACCCGCGGATATAGGGGATCACCATCGGACACCCGCCCGCTGTGACGTCGGCGAGTCGCCGTCGTGAGGCCGCTCATGACGACGACTCGCCGCACGTCAACGGGTCACTCGGTGCGCAGGGCGGTGGCGGTGCGGGCCTTCGCGGCCCAGCCCGCCGGGAGGAGCGCGCCCAGGACCGCGATGGCGATGCCGCCGAGCGCGAGCGGGGCCAGCAGCGGGACGCGGTACACCGCGACCATGTGCGCGGTCAGCCGGGTGCCCGCCGCGTCCCCCATCAGCGGCATCACCAGGTGGTGCAGGGCGACGCCCACCGGCAGGCCCGCGAGCCCGCCGACCGCGCCCAGGCCCGCGACGGAGGCGAGCACCATCGCGACGGTCTGCCGCGGCGACATCCCGATCGCCTTGCAGACGCCGAGGTCGTGCACGCGCTCCCGGGTGTCCAGGACGACCGCGTTGAGCACGCCGAGCCCCGCGACGGTGACCAGCATCAGCGTGAGCAGCCCCGCCAGCGAGTCCAGCACGACGATCACGCTGCTGACGTCGTCGGCGGCCGCCGTCCCCTGCGCCCCGAGCGGCTTGAGCGCGCGGTTCAGCCCGCTGAGGTAGGACGCCGTCGAGACCCCCGGCTTCAGCCGGACGAGGTACTCGTCGGCCGCGTCCCGGCCCTTGACCCCGGTGAACGAGGAGGCGGCGGCGTGCACGCGCATCCCGTTGTTCTGCAGGTCGAACGCCTCGCCCACGATCCGCAGGCGCACCGCGGCGCCCTGGTCCAGCACGGTGATCGTGTCGCCGACGCGGTGGCCGGTCACGTCGAGGAAGTGCGTCGGCACCACGGCCTGGCCGGGACCGCTGATCCAGTGCCCCGCGATGATCTCGTACGCCGCCGCCCGGAGATCGTCCTGGTAGAGCCGCAGCTCGACCGCTCCGACGACGCCCGTCACGGTCGCCTGCGCCCCGCGCACTCCGTAGAACGACGCCGTGCCGGGCTGGGCGGAGATCGCGGCCCCCACCTTCGCGCCGTCCAACGAAGGCGGCCCCTCCCCGAGTCCCGGCGCCTGGGGCCGCCCGGGGGGCGGTGCCTGCCCGGGCGCCGGTCCCGGTCCCTGCGGAGCGGGTCCTCCGCCCATCACGCTGACGGCGGCGGACCCGGCGGGGTCGCGGGCGGCGCCGATGGCGTTCAGCGACGCCGCGAGGCCGATCGCGAACGTCGCGGCGGCGGTCCCGAACAGCACGGCCGCGAGCATCGACGCCGACCGGACGGGACGCGCGAACGGGGTCCCCAGCCCGAGCGTCACCGCGCGCGGCAGCGGCAGCCGCCCGGCGATCCGCTGCGCCCGCCGGCCGCGTCCCGTGCCCGGCGCGCGGCCGACCGCGATCGCCTCGACGGTCCGCAGCCGTCCCGCCCGCAGCGCCGGGACGAGGGCGGCGGCCGCCACGACCAGCAGGGCGCCCGCCGCGACGGCGGCGTCCACCCACCAGGCGACCGCGAGGTCGGTCGTCCCGTACACCTGCTGGACGTCCCCGAGCAGCGGGTACGCGATGAGGTTGCCGAGCACCACGCCCAGCAGGGTGCCTGCGGCGGCCGGGACGAGCGCCTGCGCGACATAGGCGCGGACGACCTCCGCGGGCGTGCAGCCGATGGCCTTCAGGATCCCGATCCGGCGCAGGTTCGCCCCGACCATGCCGCCGACCACGCCGGCGACGACGATGACCGCCATCCCCAGGCCGAGCGCGCCGAACGCCATCAGGAACGGCACGAACGTGGCCGCCTCCCGGTCGGCGACGTACTTGGCGTCCAGGTACGACTGGGTCCCGGCGAGCGCGCCCTTCGGCAGGGACGCCGCCACCTTCGCGCGGTGGGCGGCCAGCGCCGGCTTCGCGGGCGACCCCGAGAACCGGTACAGCATCTGCGTCGTCGCGGGCGCCTTCCCCGTGCGGAGCGCGGCCGCGCCGGCCGGGGTCGTCCACGCGTCGGCCGAGCCGGTGACCGAGCGGGCCTGCCCGACGACCTTCAGGGTCCGCCCGTCGGGCGCCGTCAGCGTCGACCCGACGCCCGCGTCCGGCGGGACCTGCGGCGGCATCATGATCTCGTCCGGGCCGGACGGCCACCGGCCCGCCGTGACCTCCAGCCGGTCCACCGGGCCGCCGGGGGAGGAGCGCCCGGCCACGGTCAGCTCGGGCAGGTGCCCCCCGCCCCGCGCCGTGAGCGAGACGACCGCGACCGGGAACGGCCCGGCGCTCGCCGTGACGCCCGGCAGCCGCGCGGTCGCCGCCGCCTGCGCCGCCGTGGCCTTCCCGGCGTCGATCTGCGCGGTCAGGTGCGCGCCGCGGTCCCGCGCGAACGCGTGGTCGAACGGCGCCGACGAGGCGACGACCAGCGAGCCGGCGACGACCGCCGACGCCACCGACATCAGCGTGGCGAGCGCGACCACCAGCGTCTGGACGCGCCGCCGCCCGACGCCCGACCGCACCACCCGGCCGAGCGCCGACCCGATGAGGCGCGCGCTCATCGGGCCGCCCCCGCCCGCTCGTCGGCCGCGATCGCGCCGTCGACCAGCGTGACCGTCCGGCTCGCGAGCGACCGGGCCAGCGCCATGTCATGGGTGACGAGCACGATCGTCTGCCCGCCCCGGTGCACCTCGGCGAGCAGCTCGCGCACGTCGTGGCCGGACGCGGTGTCCAGCGCGCCCGTCGGCTCGTCGGCCAGCAGCAGCGCCGGACGGTTCACCAGCGCGCGCGCCACCGCGACGCGCTGCCGCTCCCCGCCCGACAGCCGTCCCGGGTAGGCGCCCGCGTGCCCGGCCACGCCGAGGATCTCCAGCAGCTCGGCGGCGCGGTCCGCGGCCTTCCGGCGCGGCATCCCCGCCAGCTGCGCGGGCAGCCGGACGTTGTCGGCCACGGTGAGGTCGTCGAGCAGGTTGAAGAACTGGAACACGAACCCGATCCGCTCCCGCCGGAACCGGGCGAGCGCCGCCTCGCCGAGCCGGTCGACGCGCCGCCCGTCCACCGTCACCGCCCCGGCGGTCGGCCGGTCCAGCCCGGCGACCAGGTTCAGCAGCGTGGACTTCCCGCTGCCCGACGGCCCGACGACCGCGAGCGCCTCGCCCTCCGCCACGTCCAGCGACAGCGGCCCGAGCGCCGGCGCGCCCGCGCCGTCGTAGGCCTTCGCCGCGCCGTCCAGCTCGATCACATGTCCCATGAGGCTCCCGCCCTCCGCGTGCGGGCGGCGTGCGGGCCGCCCGGTGTCAGCGGACGTGAAGCTATGCGCGGCGGGGCGTCCGGGGCGTCCGCCGCCGCACCGACATTCCGTACTCCGTGCGGCCGATCCCGCCGGGCGTCATCCTCGCGATGTACGCCGCGAGGCCGAGCGTCCCGCCCGCGAAGCCGATACCGGGTTCGCGCGGAGGGGGACACAATGTGGACATGCACGCGGGAACGGCGCGCGAACGGCGCGGGTGGCTGCGCGGCCTGCTCCGGCCCGAGCCGGCGGGAGAGCCCCCGTCGCGCCGCGCCCTCGCCGCGGACGCGCTGCTCGCCCTCGCCATGACGGCCGTGGCGCTGCTCGTGGTGGCGAACACGGGCGGCGGGGACGAGCCCGAGCGGACGGACTTCGGCGGGCCGATCGCGCCCGTCGCCCCCGTCCCGCCGCCCGGGTTCGGGGAGCACCCGGCGCCCGTCCACCCCTCCTGGACGCTGACCGTCCTCACGACCCTGCCCCTGGCGTTCCGGCGCCGGTACCCGCTCGCCGCGTTCTGGGTGGTGCTGACGGCGGCGTGGGCGCTGCGCTACGGGATGACCTGGGTGACGGTGCTGGCCTGCGTGGTCGCCGGGTTCGGCGCCATCGCCCACAGCCGCTACCGCGTGCAGGCCGTCGCGAGCCTGGGCGCCGCGGCCGTGCTCGCCGGCTTCGTCTACCGGGGCACCGCCGCCTCCCTGCCGAACTGGTCGGCGCCGTTCTTCGTGCTGCTCGCCGCCGGGGTGCTCGCGATGGCGGTGCGGTTCTGGCGCGGCCGGCTGGCCGAGATCGAGCGGGAGCAGCGGGAGGCGACGCGCCGCGCGGTCGAGGTGGAGCGGGCCAGGATCGCGGCGGAACTGCACGACGTGGTGACCCACAACGTGAGCGTCATGGTGATCCAGACGGGCGCCGCCCGCAAGGTCGTGGACGCCGACCCCGAGCTGTCGAAGAAGGCGATGCTGGACGTCGAGGCCAGCGGGCGCGCCGCGATGGCGGAGCTGCGGCACGTCATGGGCCTGCTGGCGCCCTCCGGGGACGGCGACGGGGAGGCGGACGGCGGCGTGCCGGTGCCGCAGCCGGGCCTGGACCGGCTCGCCCCGCTCATCGACCGGGTCCGCGCCACCGGCCTGCGCGTCACGGCCGACCTCGACCCGCCGCCGGGGCCGCTGCCGCCCGGCGTCGACCTCACCGCCTACCGGGTCGTCCAGGAGGCGCTGACCAACACGATGAAGCACGCGCCCGGCGCGTCCGCCGCGGTGTCCGTCCGGTGCGCGGGGGACGACCTGCGGATCGAGGTCACCGACACCGGCGGCGCGCCCGGCGGCGGCACGGGCGTGGGCGCGGGCGGAGGCACGGGCGGCGCGGCGGGCGCGCGGACCGGCACCGGCCGCGGCCTGATCAACCTCCGCGAGCGGCTCGCGGTCTACGACGGGACGCTGGAGTCCGGCCGCACCCTCGCCGGCGGGTTCCGCGTCACCGCCACGATTCCCTGGAGGACGCCGTGACGGCGGAGGACGGCCCGGCCCTGCGGGTGGTGATCGCCGACGACCAGGCGCTGGTCCGCACCGGCTTCGGGATGATCCTCGCGGCCGACGGCATCGACGTGGTCGCCGAGGCGGCGGACGGCTTCGAGGCGGTCGCCGCCGTCCGCCGCACCCGCCCCGACGTCGTGCTGATGGACGTCCGGATGCCGGAGATGAACGGCATCGAGGCGACCCGGGAGATCACCGCGGCCGGCGGCGGCGCCCGCGTGCTCATCCTCACCACCTACGACCTGGACCACTACGTCTACGCCGCGCTCACCGCGGGTGCGAGCGGGTTCCTGCTCAAGGACGTGACGCCCGAGCGGCTGACCGCGTCGGTCCGGCTCGTCCGGACCGGGGACGCGCTGCTCGCGCCCGCCATCACCCGCCGGCTCATCGAGCGCTTCGCGCCGCGTGACGAGGCCGGCGGCGGGGCGCGGCCCGTGCACCGGGACCTGTCCCGGCTGACGCCCCGGGAGCTGGAGGTGCTCGGGCTGCTCGCCACCGGGCTGTCGAACGCCGAGCTCGCCGACCGCCTCACGCTCAGCGCCGCGACGGTCAAGACGCACGTGGCGCGCATCCTGTCGAAGCTGGGGCTGCGCGACCGGGTGCAGGCCGTCGTGCTCGCCTACGAGACGGGGCTGGTGTCCGCGGGGCGCGGGCCGTCGGGAAGCGGCGATTCGGGGCGCTGAACCGCGCGTTCCGAAGATCGCTTTTCCGGCGCGGCGAATTCAGCGGGCGCCGGTGCCGGGCGGCGGGATTCGGCGGCCCGCCCGGCGTTCTCGCTCCATTTCCGGAAAACGCGGCCCGGTGCCGATCATCCGCAGGGCCCGAGCGCCAGTTCGCTCGCCATCTGCGCCCACGCGTCGAGCGCGTCGTAGGAGGTGTCGTAGCAGTGCGCGAGATGGAATCCGGAGGCCGACCGGACCGCGAGGTGGGCGCGGCCGTCCGGCGGGCCCTCCAGGACGACGGCGGCCCGGGTGCTGTTGACGCGCATGTCCGCGAGGTGGTCGCCGGCGTCCTGGATGGCCAGCGTGACCACGTCCCAGAACACCCGCTCGGCGGCGGTGCAGTCGACGAAGCTGCCGAGCCGCAGGATGCCGTTGGCGCTCACGCACAGCAGGGCCGGCGCGGTGGCGCTGGTGAGCATGTACCGCCAGGCCCGCCATGTGTATTCCAGGTGGACGGCGTGATCGGTGAAGTCGTCCTCGTCAATGTCGGTCATCGCGCGCTCTTCTGGACGATGCTCTCGGCATGGCGGCCTCGCGTGCCGACGGACACGGAGGTGGTGTGGTACGGGACGGTACCACGGCGCGGTACGGCCGCCTACCGTGCCGGAGAAGGGAAATTCGGCGGTGCCGCGACCGGAAGCCGAAAGGTCAGTTCCGGGGATCCGGAAAACCGCCGAGGTAACGCGCGGACGGTGTGCCGCCGCGGTTTTCCGGTACCGGCCGGAACAGCGCGATCGTCGCCTCGACGGCGACCTCGGTGATGTCGCGGACGTCCGCGCCGTCCTCCACCAGGGTCGCGGTGAGCTCGCGGAGCCCGCCGATCAGCATCAGCGCGAACGGGCGGGTGATCGGGTGGGTCCCGGCCCGGACCATCTCCGCGTTCCCGGTCACGTCCCGCAGCAGCCGGAACAGCGTGTCGACGGCCTCGCGCTGCATCCGCCGGGCGGTGCCGGCGCCGAGCGCCTGCAGCTCCCGGATCCAGCTCAGCGTGATCTCGGGCTCGGAGGCGACCATGTCGACGTACGCCTCGACGCCCTGCCGGATCTGGGTCTCCCACGGCGCGGCGGGGTCGATCGCCTCGGCGACGCGCCGGCGCAGCATCCGGTTCGTCACCTGGAGCAGCTCGACGAAGCAGGCGTCCTTGGTCGGGAACTCCTCGTAGAAGGTGCGCCGGGACGTGCGGGCGTGCCGGACGATGTCGGAGATCGTGGTCTCGCGGTAGCCGCGCTCGCGGATCGAGTCGGCGAGGCCCGCGAGCAGCCGCCCGCGGAAGGACACCGCCGCCTCCGTGCCCTCGGCGGGCACGCCGTCGTCCCGGCCGGGCCCCCGCGCCCCGCCGACGGACACTCCAGCGTTTTCCACTGTTGGAAAGCTATCCCATCGGCCCTTCGCGGCGCCGGTGTCCCGTTCATCCGGATCCGGCTGCGGATCCGCCGTTGCCGCCCCATTGACATCGCGGTGGGCGCGTCGCATCGTTTTGAAAGCTAATTCTAGAAATGGCTTCTAGCTCACGGCGGCGGCCGGGCACCCGGCCCGCCCGGGACGGAGGGAGCGACCATGACCGCGATCGCCGACGGACGGGTGGTCATCGTGACCGGGGCGGCCCGGGGCATCGGCCGCGAGCACGCGCTGGAGTTCGCCCGGCACGGCGCCCGGGTCGTCGTCAACGACCTGGGCGCGCAGGTCGACGGGACCGGTTCGTCCACCGGGCCGGCCGGCGAGGTGGTGGACGAGATCCGCGCGATGGGGGGCGAGGCCGTCGCCGACGGCACCGACGTGTCCGACTTCGAGGGCGCCCGCCGGCTCGTGGCGTCCACGGTCGAGCGGTTCGGGGACGTGCACGTCCTGGTGAACAACGCGGGCATCCTCCGCGACCGGATGCTGGTCAACATGAGCGCGGAGGAGTGGGACGCGGTGATCGCCGTCCACCTGCGTGGGACGTTCGCGCCGCTGCGGCACGCCGCCGCGTACTGGCGGGAGCGGCACAAGGCCGGCCACGAGGTCGACGCGCGCGTCATCAACACCAGCTCGTCGTCGGGCATCTACGGCAACGCCGGGCAGGGCAACTACGGCGCGGCCAAGGCCGGGATCGCCGCGCTGACCGTGATCGCGGCGCGCGAGCTGGGCCGGTACGGCGTGACCGTGAACGCGGTGGCGCCCGCCGCGCTGACCCGGATGACCGAGAACCTGGTGCCGGGCCGCGAGCGCCCGGGCGAGGGCTTCGACCCGGCGGACCCGTCCAACATCGCGCCGCTGGTGGTGTGGCTGGCGAGCCCGGGGGCGCGCGGGATCACCGGCCGCGTGTTCAACGTGCGCGGCGGGCGGATCAGCGTCGCCGAGGGCTGGCGCGCCGGGCCGGTCGTCGACAAGGGCGCCCGCTGGGACCCGCACGAGCTGGACGACGTGATCCCCGCGCTGGTGGAGAAGGCCCGCCCGAACGTCCTGCCCGACGGCGTCACGCCCGACCCCATGGGATGATCCGGAAGGCCCGCCCGCCCAGGTGACGGCCCGGTCCGGGCGGGGAAGGAAACACCGGCATCGCCGTCGCGGCAGGGAGGACCCGGATGACACCGCAGGAACGGTACGGACCGCAGTACGGTCCCGACATCACCTTCCTCGGAGTGCCGCGCTGCACCTGGTCGGACCCGGCGACCTACGCCGACGCCGACGTGGTCGTCCTCGGCGCCCCGTTCGACGGCGGGACGTCCCACCGGCCCGGCACCCGGTTCGGCCCGCAGTACATCCGGCAGACCTGCTACCTGCCGCAGAACGGGTCGCGGCCGTCGCTGGCGCTGCGCGTGGACGGGCTCCAGGGCGACCTCACCGTGCGCGACGCCGGGGACGTCGAGATGTACTCCGGCGACGCCGAGCGCTCCGTCCGCGACCTGCAGGAGGCGGTGTACGCCATCGCGAGCAACGGCGCGATCCCGCTGGTCCTCGGCGGCGACCACACCATCGCGTGGCCCGACGCCGCCGGGGTGGCGCGGCACCTCGGGCAGGGCCGCGTCTCGATGATCCACTTCGACGCGCACGCCGACACCGGCGACATCGAGTTCGGCTCGCTGGTCGGGCACGGCACCCCGATGCGCCGGCTGCTGGAGTCCGGGGCCGTCCGCGGCGACCGGTTCCTGCAGCTCGGCCTGCGCGGCTACTGGCCGGGCCCCGAGACCCTCGCGTGGATGGCCGCGCAGGGCATGCGCTCCTACGAGATGACCGAGATCGCCGCGCGCGGGCTGGAGGAGTGCCTGACCGAGGCGTTCGCCATCGCCACCGACGAGTGCGACGGGGTGTTCCTGTCCGTCGACATCGACGTGTGCGACCCCGGCCACGCCCCCGGCACCGGTACCCCCGAGCCCGGCGGCCTCACCGCCCGCCAGCTGCTGGACGCGGTGCGCCGGATCGCCTACGAGCTGCCGGTCGCGGGCGTCGACGTGGTCGAGGTGTCACCGCCCTACGACCACGCCGACATCACCTCGGCGCTGGCGAACCGCGTCGTCCTGGAGGTCCTGTCGGGCATCGCGCGGCGCCGCCGCGACGACCGCGACGGCACGTCCTGGGACCCGCGGCGGCCCCTCCTCGACGGCCGCTAGGGGGTCACGGCTTGCGGGCGACGCCGCAGAGGGTGGACGTCTTCGGCGCGTCGTTGAACGGGTTGGGCTCGGGCCGCCAGTCCTCGCACGGCACCACGCCGGGCTCGACCACCTCGAGGCCGTCGAAGTAGCCGATGATCTGCTCGGGCGGGCGGAGCCGGTACGGGACGGCGCCCGTGTCGTCGTACTGCTGCTGCGCCTCGTTGTGCGCCTCGTCGGTGTCGGTGTCGTCGTACAGGGCGAGGTAGCTGCCGGAGCGGAGGGCGCCCGTCAGCGTGCGGATGATGTTCAGGACGTCGTCGTAGTCCTGGACATGGCCGAGCACGCCCATGAGCATCACCGCGATCGGCCGGTCGAAGTCGAGCTTGTCGCGCGCCGCGCGCAGCACCTGCTCCGGGTCGAGCATGTCGGCCTGGATGTAGCTGGTCTCGCCCTCGGGGCGGCTGGTGAGCAGGGCGTGGGCATGCGACAGGACGAGGGGGTCGTTGTCGACGTAGACGATGTGCGACTCGGGCGCGACCCGCTGCGCGACCTCGTGGGTGTTGTCGACGGTCGGCAGCCCCGTGCCGACGTCGAGGAACTGCCGGATCCCCTGCTCGCCCGCCAGGTAGCGGACGGCGCGGGCGAGGAAGTTGCGGCCGGCCCGCGCGATGTCCACGATTCCCGGATACACCTGCAGATACTGGTCGCCGGCCGCGCGGTCGACGGGGTAGTTGTCCTTGCCTCCGAGCCAGTAGTTCCAGATACGCGCGGAATGCGGCACGGACGTGTCGATGATGCTGCCCGGCTCCTCGGTCACGGCATACTCCCCAATTCGCGGTTCGCCCTTCGGGGACAAAGTAGCAGCCCGATCTTCGGCCGCAGGGGCGCCCGGACGCCGGGTGCCGGCGGTCCGCGCCGCCCGCAGGCCCGCCCGTGGACGAGATGCTCCCGGCTCCGCGCGTCCACGGGAATTGTTCATGCAGAACAGGCGTGCGGGCGGCACGGAATTCGGTGAGCGGGGCCAAAAGTCCCGCGTCTCCGATCGGCCCCATAAAGGGTGAACCGCGGGTCCCGGTTTCGGATGACCGACTGAACGTGGTCCGTCCCCGGGTGGGGGCGACTGGCCTATTGGGTTCCGTTCATGACGAAATGGCGCCGGCGCCGTTCGCACTCGGCGACCGGCGTGAACCGGCCGCGCACCTGGAATCGCGACCCCCGGCTGCGAGGCCCTCCCGTACGTCAAGTACACGCTGCTGGGCACGCTGGGCACGCTGGGCGGTGAGGGATGGCCCCCTGGAGAGCCCGAAGCGCAGGTGAGAAGGGGGACCGATGTATGTTGAGGTGGAGATGAGCCGAGAGCGACCCGGGCGGCGACTGGGGGAGACGCCATGGTCGATGACCGGCAGGAGGGGGACGGCGGCATCGCGCCCGAGGCGTTCGACGCCGCGCCCGTCACCGTCGCCGTCATCAGGGGGCCGGAGCGGCGCCTGGCGTACACGAACCTCGCCTTCCGCGCGACCTTCGGCGAGCGGCCGATCGGCGAACCCGTCCGCCACGCGTTCCGGGACCTCGTGCAGCACGACTACTTCGACCTCCTCGACCGCGTGCTGGCCGACGGGGAGCCGGTCACCCTCGCCGAGGCCCCGGTCAGCCTGTTCTTCCCCGACACCGGCTACGAGCAGCGCTTCTTCTCCTTCAGCCTGACCCGGCTGCCCGGGGACGAGCCGGCCGTGCTGGCGGTCGGCGTGGACGTCAGCGGGAGCGTCGACACGGCCCGGCGGGCCGACGCCGCCGACGAGCAGCGCCGCGCCCTGCGCAGATTCCAGAGCCTCATCCGGGTGAGCGCCGAGATCGTGTGGGTGACGGACCCCGCGGGGGATCCCGTCGAACCGAGCCCGGGCTGGGAGCGGGTGACCGGCCAGTCCTGGGAGAGGTTCCGCGGCAGGGGCTGGCAGCAGGCGCTGCACCCAGAGGACCGCGAGGAGACCGCGCGGTCGTGGGAGCGGGCGCTCGCGCAGGCCCGCCCCTGGCGGTACGTCTACCGGCTCCGGACGGTCGAGGGCGACTACCGGCACTTCCAGGTCAACGCCGCGCCGGTGTACGAGAACGGCGTCGTGGTGGAGTGGGTGGGGACCTGCACCGACATCGAGCAGGAGTGGCGGCGCGAGCACCGCAGGCGGCTGCTCGACGGCGCCGCCGCTGCGACCGCCGAGCGCACCGGGCTGCGGGAGATGCTCGGGGCGCTGGCGGACGTGCTCGTCCCGGCGCTCGCCGACGGCTGCGGCGTCCACCTGCTGCCCGACTACATCGACCGGCCGGCGGGTGCGCCGCTCCTCACCGAGCGCGTCGCCACCGCCGCGCGGCCGGACCTGCCGCGGCAGCCGCCGTTCGGACGGGAGTGGTACGCCGCCGACAGCGGGTTCACCCGGGCCGTGCAGCGGAGCCGCCCGCTGCACCACACCTTCCCGCCCGGACGCCCTCCGGCGGGCATGCTGCCCCAGGGCACGACCGAGTGGCTGGCCGCGGCGAACGCCAACAGCGTGGTGCTGATGCCGGTGACCGTCGACGGGACCGTGGCGGCCGTGGTGACCGCCGCCGTCTGCGGGGAGCGCGAGCCGCTGAGCCGCGAGGACGTCGACCTGATGCGGCAGATGTTCGACCACGCCCACGACGCGCTGAGCAGCGCGATCGAGTACCACCGCACCCAGCGGGTGGCGCTGGCGCTGCAGCACAGCCTGCTCGCCGAGCCGCCCGTGGTGCCCGGCCTGGAGATCGCCGCGCGGTACCGGGCCAGCCCGGCGACCGCCGAGGTGGGCGGCGACTGGTACGACTCGTTCGTGCTGCCGGACGGCGCCGCCGTGCTGGCCATCGGCGACGCCACCGGGCACGACCTGGCCGCGACGGTGGCGATGAGCCAGCTGCGGAACATCCTGCGGAGCCTGATCGTCGACCGCCAGGAGTGCCCCGGGGACGTCCTGCGCCGGCTGAACATCGCGATGGAGACGCTGATCCCGGAGGGCTCGGCCACCTGCGCGCTGGCCCGGGTCGCCGACGGCGGGCCGGACGGGATGCGGCTCGACTACGCGGTGGCCGGGCACCCGCCGCCCGTCCTGGTCTGCCCGGACGGCTCCGTCGACCTGCTGGAGGACGCCGCCAACCCGCTCCTCGGCCTCGGGCCGCTGTTCGACGAGCCGTACCACAGCGCGCAGGTCCGCCTGCCGCCCGGCTGCACGATGCTCCTCTACACCGACGGCCTGGTCGAGCGGCCGGGCGAGCATCTGGACAAGGGGCTGGAGCGGCTGTGCGAGCAGGCCGGCCGGTTCGCCCGCCGGCCGCTGCCGGCGTTCTGCGACGGGCTGCTCACGCGCCTGCCGACCGCCGGCATCGACGACCTCGCCATGATCGCCTTGCGCGTGCCGCCGGCCGGCGGCGAGGCGATCGGCGCCGCCCGGCCCTGAGAGGCCCGCCGGCACCCGGCGGCGGTCCGGCTTTTGCACGTTTCCCACAACTCGGGCCGCGCAGCATGCGATGTCAGCGACATGGAGCTACCGGCGGGTAACCGGAAGGGTGGGCACAGCCGAGAGCCGTCGTTCCCGGCGGACATCGTGGTCTACAGGAGGGCTCGGTCGCGTGTTCAGTCGTGTCGCCATCGTCAACCGTGGAGAGGCCGCCATGCGGCTCATCCACGCCGTACGGGACATCGCCGCGGAGACCGGGACACGGATCGAGACCGTCGCCCTGTACACCGACGTCGACCGGACCGCCACCTTCGTGCGCGAGGCGGACCTGTCCTACGACCTCGGCCCCGCGTCCGCGCGCCCGTACCTCGACCTGAAGGCGCTCGAACGCGCGCTGGTCGAGACCGGCGCCGACGCCGCCTGGGTCGGCTGGGGCTTCGTCGCGGAGGACCCGGCGTTCGCCGAGGTGTGCGAGAAGGCCGGCGTCACGTTCGTCGGGCCGAGCCCCGAGGCGATGCGCCGGCTCGGCGACAAGATCGGCGCCAAGCTGATCGCCGAGGAGGTCGGGGTGCCCGTCGCGCCGTGGAGCCGCGGCGCCGTCGAGACCCTCGACGCCGCCCGCGCCGCCGCGGCCGAGATCGGCTACCCGCTGATGCTGAAGGCGACCGCCGGCGGCGGCGGGCGCGGCATCCGCGTGATCACCAGCGAGGCCGAGCTCGACGACGCCTACGAGCGCACCAGCCAGGAGGCCGCGCGCGCCTTCGGCAGCGGCGTCGTCTTCCTGGAGCGCCTGGTCACCGGCGCCCGGCACGTCGAGGTCCAGGTGATCGCCGACGGCGAGACCGCGTGGGCGCTCGGCGTCCGCGACTGCTCGGTGCAGCGCCGCAACCAGAAGGTCATCGAGGAGTCGGCGTCGCCGGTGCTGCCGCCCGCGCGGGCCGCCGAGCTCAAGGCGTCCGCCGAGCGGCTCGCGGTCGCGGTCGGCTACCGCGGCGCGGCGACCGTCGAGTTCCTCTACCACCCCGGCGAGGACCTGCTGGCGTTCCTGGAGGTCAACACCCGCCTCCAGGTCGAGCACCCGATCACCGAGTCCACCACCGGGTTCGACCTGGTCAAGGCGCAGCTGCACGTGGCGTCCGGCGGGCGGCTGGAGGGCGCGCCGCCGGTGGAGCGCGGGCACGCCGTCGAGGCCCGGCTGAACGCCGAGGACCCCGACCGCGACTTCGCCCCGTCCCCGGGCCGCATCGCCCGCCTGGACCTGCCCGCCGGCCCCGGCGTCCGGGTGGACACCGGCGTCGCCGAGGGCGACACCATCCCCGCCGACTTCGACTCGATGATCGCCAAGATCATCGCCTACGGCCGGGACCGCGAGGAGGCGCTCGGCCGGCTGCGCCGGGCGATGGCGCAGACCACCGTCATCATCGAGGGCGGCGCGACCAACAAGAGCTTCGTGCTCGACCTGCTCGACCGGCCCGAGGTGATCGACGGCAGCGCCGACACCGGCTGGATCGACCGCGTCCGCGGCGAGGGCGGCCTCGTCTCGCACCGGCACTCCGGCGTCGCGCTGGCGGCCGCCGCCATCGAGGCGTACGAGGCGGAGGAGGAGGCCGAGCGGCGCCGGCTGCTGTCGACGGCGTCCGGCGGCCGCCCCCAGATCCGGCACGAGAGCGGCCGGCCCCTCGACCTCAAGCTGCGCGGCGCCGGCTACCGCGTGCGCGTCGCGCGGATCGGGGCGCAGCGGTTCCGCGTCGGCATCGAGGCGGGCGGCGACGGCGTCCGCACCGCCACCGTCGAGCTCGACCGCTTCGACCGGCACACCGGGCAGATCGCCGTCAACGGCACGCGGTACCGCATCGTCACCGGCACGCACGGGCCGATCCACCTCGTCGAAGTGGACGGCGTGACGCACCGGGTCAGCCGGGACGAGGGCGGCGTCGTCCGCTCGCCCGCGCCCGCGCTGGTGGTCGCGACGCCGCTGGAGGTCGGCGCCGAGGTCGAGGCGGGCGCGCCCGTGCTGGTGCTGGAGAGCATGAAGATGGAGACGGTGCTGCGCGCGCCGTTCCGGGCGCGGCTGAAGGAGTGCGTCGTCTCCGTCGGCGGCCAGGTGGAGACCGGCGCGCCGCTGCTGCGGCTGGAGCCGCTCGCCGACGGCACCGAGGAGGAGGACGCCGCGGCCGCCGGGACCGTCGAGCTCGACCTGCCCGCCGAGCCCGCCGAGATCCCCGCGCGCGAGCGCGCCGCGCACGGCCTGGAGGAGCTGCGCAGCCTGCTGCTGGGCTTCGACGCCGACCCGCACGACGAGCGCCGGGCGCTCGACGGCTACCTCGCCGCGCGCGGGGCGGCCGCGGCGGACGGCCACCGGCCCGCGGAGGAGGAGCTCGCCCTCATCGACGTGTTCGCCGACCTCGCCGAGCTGACCCGCAACACCCCGGCCGACGGCGCCGACGGCGGCGACGGGGCCGGCACCGGCCACGTGCACAGCGCCCGCGAGCACTTCCACACCTACCTGCAGAGCCTCGACGTCGAGCGGGCCGGCCTGCCGGAGGAGTTCCGGGCGAGGCTCGCCAAGGCGCTCGGCCACTACGGCGTCACCGACCTGGAGCGCTCGCCGGAGCTCGAGGCGGCGGTGTTCCGGATCTTCCTGGCCCAGCAGCGCGCGGCCACGGACGCGGCGGTCGTCACGGCGCTGCTGCGCGCGTGGCTGCTGGAGCCGCCGCCGGCGGAGGCGCTGCGCGAGCCCGTCGGCCTCGCGCTGGAGCGCCTCGTCGCCGCGACGCAGGTGCGCTTCCCGGTCGTCTACGACCTCGCCTGCGGCGTGGTGTTCGCCTGGTTCGCGCAGCCGCTGCTGCGCCGCAACCGCGCCCGCGTCTACGCCGCCGTCCGCCGGCACCTGCGCCACCTGGACGCGCACCCGGACGCCCCGAACCGCGCCGAGCGCATCGCCGAGATGGTGCGCAGCACCGAGCCGCTCGTCCGGCTGCTCGGGCAGCGGCTCGTCCGCCACGACCGGGACAACTCGGTCATGCTGGAGGTGCTGACCCGGCGCTACTACGGCAACAAGGGCCTCACCGACGTCCGCACCGTGCTTACCCCCGACCAACACGACCCCGACCGACCTCCCGTCGTCACCCCCGACCAGGGGGCCGGCGACGGCGCGGGCTGCGCGTTCGTGGTCGCCGAGCGCGAGGGCTCGTCGGTCGTGTCCGCCGCGGTCCGCTTCGAGGAGCTGGGCGGCGCGCTGCGCGGCCTCGCCGAGCTGGCCGGCGGCGCGGACGCCATCGACGCCGACATCTACCTGGCCTGGGAGAACCAGCCCGAGGACTTCGACGCGATGGCGGCCGCGCTGCACGAGGTCATCGCCGCGCATCCGCTGCCGCCGCGCGTCCGCCGGCTCACCGCCACCGTCGCGGGCAGCGCCGGCGCGGTGATGCACCACCACTTCACGTTCCGCCCGACCACCGCCGGGATGGCGGAGGAGCGGCTGATCCGCGGCCTGCACCCGTACATCGCGCAGCGGATGCAGCTGGAGCGGCTGAACCGGTTCGACCTCACCCGGCTGCCGTCGGCGGACGAGGAGGTCTACCTGTTCCAGTGCGTGGCGCGCGACAACCCGTCCGACGACCGCCTCGTCGCGTTCGCGCAGGTCCGCGACCTGACCGAGCTGCGCGACCACGAGGGCCGGCTCGCCACGCTGCCGATGGCGGAGTACTCCATCGCGACCTGCGTCGACTCGATCCGCCGCGCCCGGTCGCGGCGCCCCTCGAAGAACCGGTTCAACACCAACCGGATCGTGCTGTACGTGTGGCCGCCGATCGACCTCACCCGCGCCGAGCTGGAGATGATCGTCGGGCGGGTGCTGCCGACGACCGCGGGCGCAGGGCTGGAGGAGATCCTGCTCATCGGCCGGCAGCGCGACCGGAGCACCGGCGAGCTGACCAAGATCGCGGTGCGGCTGGCCTTCGACGCCGCGGGCGGCGTCGAGCTGACCGTCGGCGAGCCGTCCGACGAGCCGATCGAGCCAGTCGACGGCTACCGGCAGAAGGTGCTGCGGGCGAGCGGCCGCAACACCGTCTACCCGTACGAGCTGACCGGGATGCTCGGCGACTTCACCGAGCACGACCTCGAGGTCGACGAGGCGGGGAACCACGTGCTCGTCCCGGTCGACCGGCCGAAGGGGCGCAACACCGCGGCGATGGTCGCGGGCGTCGTCACCACGCCGACCGCCCGGCACCCGGAGGGCGTCACCCGCGTCGTGCTGCTCGGCGACCCGACGAAGGCGCTCGGCGCGCTGTCGGAGCCGGAGTGCCGCCGCGTGATCGCCGCGCTCGACCTCGCCGAGCGGATGCGGGTGCCGCTGGAGTGGTACGCGCTGTCCGCGGGCGCCCGGATCTCCATGGAGTCCGGCACCGAGAACATGGACTGGGTGGCCGCCGCGCTCAAGCGGATCGTCGAGTTCACCCAGGACGGCGGCGAGATCAACATCGTCGTCGCGGGCATCAACGTCGGCGCCCAGCCGTACTGGAACGCCGAGGCGACGATGCTGATGCACACCAAGGGCGTCCTCGTGATGACCCCGGACTCGGCGATGGTGCTGACCGGCAAGCAGTCGCTCGACTTCTCCGGCGGCGTGTCGGCCGAGGACAACTTCGGCATCGGCGGCTACGACCGGGTGATGGGCCCGAACGGGCAGGCGCAGTACTGGGCGCCGAACCTGACCGCCGCGCGGGACATCCTCATGGCGCACTACGACCACACCTACGTCGTCCCGGGGGAGCGGGGGCCGCGCCGGGCCGTGACGTCCGACCCCGCCGACCGCGACGTCTCCGCCTTCCCGCACGTCGTGGAGGGCAGCGACTTCGCCACCGTCGGCGAGATCTTCTCCGCCGAGGCCAACCCGGACCGCAAGAAGCCGTTCGACATCCGCACCGTGATGCGGGCGCTGTCCGACCAGGACCACCCGGTGCTGGAGCGCTGGGCGGGCATGGCCGACGCGGACACCGCGGTCGTCCAGGACGTGCATCTCGGCGGCGTCCCGGTGTGCCTGCTCGGCATCGAGTCGCGGGCGGTGCCGCGGCGCGGCTTCCCGCCCACCGACGGCCCGGACTCCTACACCGCGGGCACGCTGTTCCCGCGCTCGTCGAAGAAGGCCGCGCGGGCGATCAACGCCGCGAGCGGCAACCGCCCGCTGGTGGTGCTGGCGAACCTGTCGGGCTTCGACGGCTCGCCGGAGTCGATGCGCAAGCTCCAGCTGGAGTACGGCGCGGAGATCGGCCGCGCGATCGTCAACTTCCGCGGACCCATCGTGTTCTGCGTGATCTCGCGGTACCACGGCGGCGCGTTCGTGGTGTTCTCCAAGGCGCTCAACCCGAACATGACGGTGTTCGCGCTGGAGGGCTCGTTCGCCTCGGTGCTCGGCGGGGCCCCCGCCGCCGCCGTGGTGTTCGCCCGCGACGTCGACGCCCGCACGGCCGCCGACCCCCGCGTCCGGGACCTGGAGGCCCGCGTCGCGGCCGCCACCGGCCCGGGCCGCGCGACGGTGATCGCGGAGCTCGACGAGCTGCGGTCGTCGGTCCGCGCGGAGAAGCTCGGCGAGGTGGCGGCGGAGTTCGACCGCGTGCACGACATCCGGCGCGCGGTCGAGGTCGGCTCCGTCGACGCGGTCATCGGCGCCGCGGAGCTGCGTCCCCGGATCATCGAGGCGATCGAGGCCGGGCTCGCCCGGGGCTGACGCGGGCCCGGGGACCCTCGCCGGAGGCTTGTCCCCTGGTCAGCGGGGTACCGCTGGGATGTGACGGCGCGCGTGCCGGAGGGCGGGAGCCCGGGCGCGCGCGCCGGCGCGGCCTGGACGGACATCGGCCACGGGGGAGCGCGATGAGCAGGGGATCCGGCAGGAAGGGCGCCGAGGCGGACATGGCGCGCCGCGTCGAGCGCGTCGGCACGGGCGCGAGCGGCGAGCGCGGGACGCTCGGCAACGGCACGGAGACCGGCGGCGGCAAGGACGTCGAGCGGCGCGTCAAGCACATGGGGACCGGCGGGCACGAGGACACCGGCGACGTGCCGCCGGACGCCGGCCCCCGGACGAAGGGCGCCCAGGCGGACGTGCGGCGGCGCGTCAAGCACATCGGGACCGGCTCCAGCACCGAAGCCGGGACCCTCGAGACGGGCGCGGCGCCCGGTACCGACGGCGCCCGCAAGGACGTCGAGCGGCGCGTCCGCCGCATCGGGACCGGCGCGTCCGGCACCGCGGGCGAGGTCGTGAAGGGCTAGCCCGCGCGGCGCTCGGCCCGCGCGGCGCCGGAGGCGGGGGAGCGGGCTCAGACCCGCCGGATGTCGGCGAGCCAGGCGGCGACGCCGTCGGCGTCGAAGCTCGTCACCAGCCGGTCCGGGGCGATGGCCAGGACCTCCCAGCCGTGCGTCGGATCGAAGGACGCCCGGAGCTCGTCCCGGGTGACGCGGCGCGGGCCCCAGTCGCCCGGCTCGGCGTCGCTGAAGCAGAGCAGGTGGAGGCGGCCTCCGGAGGCGGTCACGGAGGCGAGGCTCTCGACGTACTCGCGCCGCTCGCCGTCGTCGAAGGTGTGGAACAGGCCGCAGTCGAGGACGGTCTCGAAGGTCCGGCCGAGACGGGCGAGCTGGAACGCGTCGGCGAGGGCGAACTCCGCGTCGAGGCCGCGCTCCCGCGCCTTCTCCCGCGCCATCGACAGCGCCGTCCCGGCGATGTCGACGCCGAGGACCCGCGCTCCCGTGGCGGCGATCTCGAGGGCGTTCTCGCCGGTGCCGCATCCCGCGTCGAGGACGGGGCCGGTGAAGGCGCCCTCGCCGGCGAGGCGCACCACCGCCGGCTGCGGCCGGCCCACGTCCCAGGGCGCCGGCTCCTCGCCGCGGTAGGAGTCGTCCCAGGGCCGCTCGTTCGTCCGCTCGTGGCTGGTCGGGTGGCGCCCGCCGTACCCGTCGCCGTCTCCCTCGGACACCTCGCGCCTCCTCACGCCGTCGCGGCACGGACGGCCACATCGTCGCACGGGCGTCCCGCGGCCCGCCTGCGAACGGGGACGGTCCGACCCCGCCGGACCGCCGGGTTTCCCGGTTCGTAGGGGAGGCGTTACACCGCCTTTAGGGCGCGCCGACCAAGGGCCGCGCAACGGTGCCGCCTAATAGATGGAGGGGACAGGCCGGCGGTGATCGGGGGTGACGGAAGGGTGCGTCCGCGTCTCGCGCCGACCTCGATCCGCGCGCGCTTCACCCTGGTCATGACCGGCGTCTCCCTGCTGGTCTACGCGATCATCGGCGTCGGCGTGGACACCGCCGTCCACAACCGCATCGAGCGGGACGGCTTCCGCGACACCGAGCGGGCGGCCGCCGAATGGATCGGCTCGATGCGCTCGCCCACCCCGCCGCAGCCGATCACCAGCACCCGCGTCCCCTACCTGCAGCTCGTCGACGCCACCGGGAGCGTGGTGTCGGCCAGCAAGGCGGCGAGCGGGCTGCCCGCGCTGAGCACGCTGCGGCCGCCGAACGACGGGCGGACCCAGAACCGCGTCCAGTGCGCCAACGGGCGGTGCCTGCTGCTCACCGCCGCCGGCGTCCCCCCGCAGAAGACCGCCCGGCTGTGGGCCGGGCAGAGCCACACCGTCTACGCGGCGATGCCGCAGCCCGTGCTACTCGGCACCCAGCGGCTGGACGCCCTCGTCGCCGCCGGCGTGCTGGCGGCCTCGCTGCTCACCGGCTGGGCCACCTGGGCCCTGGTCGGTCGCACCCTGCGTCCCGTCGAGGCGATGCGGGCGCAGATCGCCGAGATCACCATCAGCGACCTCAGCCTGCGCGTCCCGCAGCCGTCCGGCGACGACGAGATCGCCCGGCTGGCGCGCACCGCCAACCAGACCCTCGCCCGGCTGGAGGACGCGATGGAGCGCCAGCGCCGGTTCGGCTCGATGGTCTCCCACGAGCTGCGCCGGCCGCTGACGGGCCTGCGCACGCAGCTGGAGGAGGTGCTGCTGTTCCCCGAGGCCGACGCGCGCGGCGGCGTCCGCGACGCGCTCGCGACGGCCGAGCGGCTCCAGGCGATCATCGAAGAGATGCTGATGCTCGCCCGCGTCAGCACCGGGCCGCGGATCGTCGAGCCGGTGGGCCTGGCCGCCCTGGCCCGCGAGGAGGCCGCTCGCCGCGGCGACGGGCCGCCCGTGGAGGTCAGCGCCCCGGAGGAGCTCACCGTCACGGGCAACCGGGTGCAGCTCGCCGGCGTGCTGGCCAACCTGCTCGTCAACGCGCAGCGCCATGCCCGCACGCGCGTGCAGGTCACGGTGCGGCGCTCGGACGGCGGCGCGGCGGTCGTGGTCGAGGACGACGGGGAGGGGATCGCCCCGGGCGACCGGGAGCGCGTCTTCGAGCCCTTCACCCGGCTGAGCGAGGGCCTCCGCCGCGATCCCGGCGGGAGCGGTCTCGGCCTGGCGATCTCCCGGGCCGTCGCGGAGGCCCACAACGGCACCCTGCGGATCGAGGACTCGCCGCGCGGCGCGCGCTTCGTCCTACGCCTCCCCCTGGCCCCGCCCCACACCTGACCCCTGCCGGTCCCCGTGCCCGGCTGGCTGCTACTTGCAGTGGAAGCCGAAGAGTTCGCGGATGTACGCGCCGGACGGGTCGGCGGGCAGGTCCGGGTCCGGCTTGCAGGTGACCGTCACGGGCTTCGCCTTCTCAGGGACGTAGCCGCGGATCGTGAAGGTGCCGTGGATGTCGCCGGCGGCGCGGGAGCCGCCCTTGTCCGGCCGGCAGCCGCGGATCCCGCGCGCGAGACCGCTGGTGGACAGGACCAGCTTCGAGCAGCTGAAGTCGGCGGTGGGCCGGCCCGGCCGCTCGGCGGCGGAGGCGGCCATCGCGGTGATCGGCCCGGTCGTCGCGGCGGCCAGCGAGGCGGCCGTGAGGATGCGCAGGCAGGAGAGCATGGAAGACGTCCTAACTGCCGGGGCCGGCGGGCCTGGGCCGCACCGGCCTGACCTTGAGACTTCTGTGTCATGCCGTCAGCGGGACGCCCTACCCGGCTTCCGGCGGCTCTCACTGATTTCCACACGAACCTTGAGAATCGTGTGAAACACCCATAACGGGCGGCGCATCGCCCGCCCCGGCGGGCCGTTCGCTGCGGAACGCGACCTTGGCGAAGCCGAGGACGTCGAAGGCGTGCGCGAGCATGAGGCGCTTGGCCTCGGCGTTGGCGCCCGTCCCCCACCAGGGGCGCGGGTAGGGGAGGTGGGCGAAGACCTGGTCGTCGTCGGCGGCGAGCAGCCCGGCCGCGTGCCCGGCGGTGCGCGGGTCCGGGGGCGGCGCCGGCGGGTTGGGGCCTGCGCCGCGGGGAATGTCGGCGCAGGTGGGGAAGGGAGAGAGCGGGTGAGCGTGGCGGCGGGGGTCGACCACGCGGCGCTGTTCGCCGCGATGCCGAGCCCGTCGCTGGTGATGGGCCCCGACCTGGTGATCGCGGACGTCAACCGCGCGTTCGTGGACGCCACCGGGCGGACCCGCGAGGACCTGGTCGGCCTGCACGTGCGCCAGGCGTTCCCCGACGAGGCGGACGCCGAGGGCATGCGCAACCTGGAGGCTTCCCTGAACCGGGTCCTCGCCACGGGCGAGCCCGACACGATGCCCCTCCAGAAACATCGCATCCCGGGGCCGGAAGGCGTCGATGAGCGCTGGTGGGCACTGGTGAACGTGCCGGTGCCCGGGGCGGACGGACGCATCGAGTGGATCGTCCACCAGGCCGAGGACGTCACCCCCTATGTGACGTCCGGCCAGAAGGCCGTGCCCGGCGACCGTCCCGGCGTCTGGAAGGGCGCGCACCTGGAGACGGCGCAGACGCTGGAGGCCAAGCTGTACGCGCGGGCGCGCGAACTGCAGCGGCTGAACGCGGAGCTGCGCCGGGCGCACGCGCGCGAGCGGCAGGTCGCGCTCACGCTGCAGCGGGCCATGCTGACGACCCCAGACCTGGACCTACACGGCGAGGTGGCGGTCCGGTACCTGCCCGCCACGCGGGGGCTGAGCGTCGGGGGCGACTGGTACGACGTCGTCCACCTGCCGCCCGACCGGTTCGCGCTGGCGGTCGGCGACGTGGTCGGGCACGGGCTGGAGGCGGCCGCGGCGATGGGCATGCTGCGCAGCGCGCTGAGCGCGGCCGTGCGCGCCGTCGGGCGTCCCGCGCCGGCGCTGGAGGTGCTCGGGCTGTACGCGGGGTCGCTGGAGGCGGCGCTGAACACGACCGTCGTCCAGGCGGTCGTCGACACCGGCAACCAGGTGATCACCTACAGCAGCGCCGGGCACCCTCCGCCGGTGCTCGCGCGCGCCGACGGCCGCCGCGACCTGCTGGACAGGGCGACCGATCCGCCGCTCGGTGTCCAGGCCGTGCCGCGCCCGCAGGCCAACGCCTCCTACGAGTCCGGCGACACGCTGGTGCTGTACACCGACGGGCTCATCGAGCGCCACGGCGAGGACATCGACGTCGGTCTCGCCCGCCTCACCGGGGCGCTCGCCGACGCGGCCCGGTACGACGCCGCGCAACTCGCCGACACCGTGCTGGCGCGGCTCGGCGTCGCCGGCGGCGGCCCGGACGACATCGCCCTGGTCATCGCCCGGCTCTGACGTCCTGCGGGGGGCGGTTCAGAGCCGGATGCGGCCGCTGAGCCAGTCCGCGATGAAGTGCTCCAGGGACGGCGCGATGCAGCGCCGGTTGTCGGTCCGGTGGTCCCAGACGAAGATGTCGGGCCGCCCCTCGGGGACGAGGACGTAGCCGAACAGGTTGCCGTCGCCGGGGGCGTCGGAGAAGAACAGCAGCTGGTCGAACGCCATGTAGAGCCGCTTCAGGGCGGGGTAGGTGCGCATCTCCAGGTTGCCCTGGAGCAGCTGTTCGGCGGAGAAGACCAGGTTGTAGCCGTTGGCGTCGACGACGCCGTCGGTCTCGCCGAGCAGCTTGGCCAGGTCGTCGGGGAGCAGGTGCCCGAGGCTCTCCTCGACCCGCTGGAGCTCCTGCTCGGTGGCCGGCGGGGCGAAGCGGGCCTGGCGGGTGTGTTCGTCGATCAGCTCACGCCACATTCGCGAATCATGACGAAAGCGAACCCGTGCCGTCCAGCCGACGGGCCCGGGGCCCTTGACGCACCCTCTCCTCAATCATACATTCACTCATAATCTGTATGAATGGAGGGCGGCGGGATGGGACGCAGGACGGCCGTGGTGCTCGGCGGGAGCGTGGCGGGGCTGTGCGCCGCGGGGGTGCTCGCACGCCGCTTCGACGAGGTGATCGTCCTGGAACGGGACCTGCTCCCGCCGGACGCGGAGCACCGGCGGGGCGTGCCGCAGAGCAAGCACCCGCACTTCCTGCTCAACTCCGGCCGCCGCGCGATCGGCGCGATCTTCCCCGGGTTCGAGGAGGCGCTGATCGCCGCGGGCGGGATGCACCTGATGCCGTCCATGGACGCCGCGTACTGCGAGAACGACGGCTGGGCGCCGCGCAAGTCCGGGTCGATGACGATGGTCTACAGCTCGCGGGTGCTCATCGAGCGGGTGCTGCGCGACAAGGTCCGCGAGCTGCCCGCCATCGAGATCCGCGAGGGCGCGACCGTCACCGGGCTCCGCTCCACCGGGGGCGGCACGGCGCGCGGGCGCGTCGAGGGCGTCGAGTACCGCACCGCCGACGGCGGCGACGCGCACCTCGCCGCCGACCTGGTCGTGGACGCGCTCGGCCGCGGCTCCTCGGTCACCGACTGGCTGAGCGCGGCCGGCTGGACCGCGCCGCCCGAGAAGACCCTCGACGCCAAGGTCACCTACACCTCGCGGTGGTACGCCCTGCCGCCCGCCGACCGGCGCCCCGAGACGTGGTGGTGGAAGCACCTGGTCGTCACCCCGACGCAGGACACCGGCGACCACCCCGCCGAGCACGAGTTCCTCAGCAACTTCTTCCCGATCGAGGGCGACCGCGCCATCGTGTGCATGGGGTCGTGGGGCATCGAGATGCCCCGCAGGCCCGAGGCGTTCGAGGCCGCGGTGGACCGGGTGCGGGCCACGCTGTTCGGCCGGGCGACCCACGCCTGCACCCCGACCTCGGAGGTGCACCTGACCCGCTCCACCGGCAACAAGTGGCGGCGCTTCGACCTGCTGGACGTGCCGCCGGCCGGGCTGGTGTGCGTCGGCGACTCGATCTGCGCCTTCAACCCGTTCTACGCGCAGGGGATGAGCTCGGCGGCCCGGTCCGCGCTCATCCTCGGCGAGATGCTGGGCGCCCGCGACGACCTGGGCCTCGCGTTCGTCCGGGAGTTCCTCGCCCGGCAGAAGAAGTCCCTCGACGTGCCGTGGATGCTCGCGATGGCCCGCGACCAGGCCTACGATTTCGCGACCGGGACGGAGGTCGCCCCGCGCTGGCGGCGCCGGCTCGCCGCGCGCTTCAGCTGGCCGGTCTTCAACGCGATCAACGCCGCGAGCCGCGAGGACGCCTACGTCGAGCGGACGTTCGCCGAGGTGTTCAACCTCGACCGGTCGCTGAAGGAGATGGCGCGGGACCCGCGCTTCTGGTTCGGCATCGCGCGGTACAAGGTGCGGCAGCGGCTCGGCCGGACGGTCGTGCCCGGCGGGTTCGACGCCCGGCAGGACCCGCCCGGCACCGACTTCACCGGCTACACCGGGACCGCGTCGCCCGGGACCGCGCGGCGCGGCGACGACCTCGTCGGCGCCTGACGGGCGGAGGAGACATGGGGTACACCTGCGATCCGGTCGCCGAGGGCGTCGCCGAGAAGCTCGGCTTCTCCTGCCACCACGCCCGTCCCTTCGTGACGTTCCGCGACCCGTTCGACCTCGCGAACGGCACCATGCCCGTCCTGGAACTGCTGATCGTCGGCGGGGCGGTGTTCGCCCTCGTCCACGCCTGGCGGCGGTGGCGGCGCGACGGCGACCCGGTCAACATCTCGCTGTGGTTCGCCTCGGTCGTCTACCTGGCGGTGATCGAGCCGCCGCTGTACTTCCCCGGCTGGTTCGGCCTGGAGAAGCAGGTCGGGTTCATCTTCTCGCACAACGTGTTCACCGTGCAGTTCATGTACGACCGGCTGCCGCTCTACATCGTGGCGTTCTATCCCGCGATCTCGCAGCTCGCCTACGAGCTGGTCAGGGCGCTGGGCGTGTTCGCCCGGCGCGGGCCGCTGGCCGGCGCGGTCACGGTCGCGTTCGCCTGCCAGGTCTTCTACGAGATCTTCGACCAGCTCGGCCCGCAGCTGAAGTGGTGGGCGTGGAACCCCGGCAACACGATGATCAACCGGCCGGCGCTCGCCTCGGTGCCGATGAACAGCATGCTGCTGTTCGCCTCGGTCTCGTTCGGCGCGATGGCGTACCTCGTCGTCCGGCTGGTCGGGGCTCGGCCGGGCCGGGGCGCGCTGCCGGGCTGGAGCGTCTCCTGGCGCACCGTCGTCGCGGGCGCCGTGACACCGCTCGCGATGATCATCGTGAGCGCGCCGAGCGGCGCGTTCCGCGGCGACGACCGGATCGGGATCCAGCGGGGCATCCTCTCCGCCGAGCTGGCCGCCGTCTGGATCGCCGGGCTCTACCTGCTCGTGGACGCCTACCGCGCGGCGCGGGCGGGCGACACGGCGCCGGTACCGTCGCCGGTGTTCGCGCGGGTCTACCCGGCGGTGTACCTCGCCGTCCTCGTCGTCCTGTGGCTGGTCGCGCTGCCCGCGTACTTCGCCGCGACCGGCGGCGTCACCGAGCAGGGCACCCCGGTCGGCAGCCTCTGGTACTCCGCGCTGTGCGCCGTCGCCGCGGCGGCCCTCATCCTGGCCGTACCGCGCGTGAAGGCGTCCCGGCCGGCCGCGGAGGCTGTGCGATCCTAGGGCCATGGCGCACCACGGCTGGGGAGGCCGGCCCCCCGCATCGGATGCCGAGGCGCGGCAGCGCATCGTCGACGCGACCGCCCGCTGCATCGACCGGCACGGCGTCGCGAAGACGACCCTCTCCGACGTCGCGAGCGAGCTCGGCGTCACGCGCCAGACCGTCTACCGCCACTTCGCCCGGATCAGCGACATCGTCGGCGAGGTGGCGGCGCAGGGCGCCGAGTCGTTCGTGGACCGGCTCGTCGCCCACCTCCAGGGCGTCGGCGATCCCGCCGAGGCCGTGGTCGAGGGCATGATGTTCTGCGTCCGGACCATCCCGACCGAGCCGCGCCTGAGTCTGCTGCTCCAGCTCAAGGACTCCAGCGCCTTCGGCCGCGGGGCCACCACCGCGGACGCCATCGGCTACGGCGCCCGCATGCTGCGGCGCTTCCCCGTCGACTGGGCCGCCGCCGGGGTCGGCGAGGACGACCTGACCGGCCTCGCCGAGATCATCATGCGGCTGCTGACGTCGCTGCTGCAGAACCCCAGCGAGCCGCCGCACGACGACGCCCGGCTCCGCGCCATGCTCGACCGCTGGCTCGCGCCCGCGCTGCGGCGGCCGGCGCCCCTGCACCGCGTCCACTGAGCCCGGCTACTCGTCCACGTGGGCGCGGCGTCGAGCGCAGCAGCGGCGCGTCGGCCTCGTGGATCACGACCTGCGCGCGCCTGCCGGTGAGCTCCCACAAGGCGTGCGCCCCGCCGACGTGGTCGATGTGGCCGTGGGTGAGCAGGATCCAGCGGAGATGCTCTGGAGCTCACCGGTCCTGCGCCGGACGGGGTCACTCCCGTAGGTCGCGCTCCAGTGCGTCGGCCACGGTGCGCAGAGTGCCGGCGAGCGCGGGCAGCCGCTCCTTCTCGTACCGCGCGCTCGGCATCGACACCGAGAGCCCGGCCACGACCTCGCCCTGCGGGTCGTGTACGGGGACGCCGACCGCGACGACGCCCCGCTCGGAGCGGCCCTGGTTGAGCGCGAACCCGTTGCGGCGCACCCGTGCCAGGTCGGCGCGCAGGGCGTCCAGGTCCGGACGGTCGCCGGGGCGCTCGGTGTAGCGGTCGGCCGCGTACAGCGCCTCCAGCCGGTCGGGCGGCAGCTCGGCGAGCAGCAGCAGGCCCGCGGTGGTGCGGTGGGCGGGGAAGACCATGCCCTCGCGCGAGCCGACCCGCAGCGCCTGCCGCGACTCGACGCTGGCGATGAAGCGCACCGTGTCGCCGGTGCGGACGGTGAGGTTGGCGGACTCGTCGAGATGCTCGACCAGGCGGTGCAGGTGCGGCAGCGCGGCGGCGCGCAGCCGGGCCGCCGCCGACTGCGAGTGGGCGGCGAGCTCCAGGACGGGCCCGACGCGGTAGGTGCGGTCGGAGTCGCGGACCGCGAAGTCGCGGTAGACGAGCATGGCGAGCAGCCGGTGCGCGGTCGAGTTCGCGACGCCGATCCGCCGCGCGACCTCGGTGACCGTGAGCGGGCCCTCCAGCTGCAGCATCGTCGCGATGCGCAGCGCGTTGTCGACGCTCGCGACGGCGTACGGCGGCGGTGCTTTGAACGGCTGGTCCACCCGGGCTCGATTCTGTAGAACAGAATTTCCTATTCTTCACAGCGTACAGGCCTCACGATGGCGGTCATGACCAGCACTCCTGCCGCGGCCTCGCCGGTGCGGCTGCGGGCCGTCGACGCGCCCGGCCAGCCGGAGGTCACCCCCGAGCTCGAGGACCTCTACCGCGGCTTCGAGGCCGAACTCCTCGTCCCGCTGTGGACCGAGATCGGCGGCCTCATGCCGCCCCACCCGCGCTCCAGCGCCGTCCCGCACGTGTGGAAGTGGGACCGCCTGGTCCGCCTCGCCGACCGGGCGGGGCGGATCGTCCCGGTCGGCCGCGGCGGCGAGCGCCGCGCGATCGCCCTCGCCAACCCGGGGCTGGGCGGCCGCCCGTTCGCCTCCCCGACCCTGTGGGCGGCGATCCAGTACCTGATGCCCGGCGAGGACGCGCCCGAGCACCGCCACACCCAGCACGCCTTCCGCTTCGTCGTCGAGGGCTCCGGGGTGTGGACGGTCGTCGGCGGCGACCCCGTGCCGATGAACCGCGGCGACTTCCTGCCGCAGGCCGGCTGGAACTGGCACGCCCACCACAACGCCACCGACCGGCCGATGGCCTGGATCGACGGCCTCGACATCCCGTTCCAGTACCTGACCGAGGCGCAGTTCTTCGAGTTCGGGCGCGACGAGATCTCCGACGCCGAGCGCATCACGCCCGAGCGGTCCCGCTCCGAGCGGCTCTGGGGCCACCCCGGGCTGCGCCCCGTCGGCGTCGGCCACGCCGCGCCCGGGTCGCCGCTGCTCTCCTACAAGTGGGAGCACACCGACCGCGCGCTCGCCGACCAGCTCGCGCTGGAGAAGGAGGGCCACGCCGCCACGGTGGAGCCCGGCCACGCCGCCGTCCGCTACACCAACCCCGCCGACGGCACCGACGTGCTCCCCACCCTGCGCGCCGAGTTCCACCGGGTGGCCCGGGGCGCCGAGACGGCCCCGGTCCGCGAGACCGGCTCCAGCGTCTACCAGGTCTTCGACGGCTCCGGCACGGTCTCCGTCGGCGACCGGACCTGGTCGGTGACGCGCGGGGACCTTTTCGTCGTCCCCTCGTGGGAACCGTTCTCGGTGCGGTCCGAGGCCGGGCCGTCCGACTCCGACTCCGGGGCCCTGGACCTGTTCCGCTTCGGCGACGCGCCCGTCTTCGAGGCCCTCAGGCTCCACCGCACCGCCACCGACCGCACCGCCACCCACCGAACCGCCGAGGACGACGCCTGATGAAGCTCTCCACCATCCGCACCGCCGCCGGGACCCGCGCCGTCCGCCTCGACGGCGGCGGCCTCGTCGACCTCGGGTACCCCGACCTGGGGGCCCTCCTCGCCGAGCCGGACTGGCGGGCGAAGGCGGCGGGCGCCTCCGGCGCGGTCCACGACGCCGAGGGCGCCGACTTCGCGCCCGTCGTGCCGAGCCCGTCGAAGGTGATCTGCGTCGGCCACAACTACTCCAATCACATCAAGGAGATGGGGCGGGAGCTCCCGGCGTACCCGACGCTGTTCCCCAAGTTCGCCGACAGCCTGATCGGCGCCCGCGACGACATCGCCAAGCCCGCCGAGACCGACGCTCTGGACTGGGAGGTGGAGCTCGCCGTCGTCATCGGCGCGGAGGTCCGCCGCGCCGACGACGCCCAGGCGGAGGCCGCGATCGCCGGGTTCACCGTCATGAACGACGTGTCCGTGCGCGACTGGCAGTTCCGCACCATCGAGTGGACGCAGGGCAAGATCTGGGACTCCTCCACCCCCGTCGGCCCGTACCTGGTGACCCCCGACGAGGTCGGCGGCGTCCGCCCCGCGCTGCGGGTGCGGACGCTGGTCGACGGCGCGGAGATGCAGTCCGACGACACCGGGACGCTGCTGTTCGACCCGGTCTTCCTGGTCAAGTACGTCTCCACGATCGTGCGGCTGCGGCCCGGCGACCTGATCGCCACCGGCACCCCCGCGGGCGTGGGCCACGCCCGCGACCCGAAGGTCTACCTGACCGGCGGCGAGACGGTCGTGACCGAGATCGACGGCCTCGGCGCCTGCGTCAACCGCGTCGTCAAGGACGCCTGATGGCCCGCACGTTCGCCGACGCCGTCCGCTGGGCGCGGGAGGGCACGGACCTGTTCCTCGACGCCGCCGGCGGCCTGACCGAGGCGGAGTACGACGCCCCGTGCCTGCTGCCCGGCTGGTCCCGCCGGCACCTCGTCGCGCACGTCGCGGCGAACGCCGACGCGCTCGGGAACCTGGTGCGCTGGGCCGCCACCGGCGAGGAGACCCCCATGTACGCCTCGCCGGAAGAGCGCGCGGCCGGGATCGAGCGCGGCGCCCGGATGACCGGTCCCGAGCTGGCCGGATGGCTGGCCCGCTCCAGCGCGGAGCTGCGGACGGCGATGGACGCGCTCACCGAGCGCCAGTGGCGGGCCGAGGTCGTCACGGCGCAGGGCCGCACCGTCCCCGCGACCGAGGTGCCCTGGATGCGGTCGCGGGAGACGTTCGTCCACGCCGTCGACCTGGACCGGGGAGCGTCCTTCGCGGACCTGCCGGGCGACTTCCTGGACGCCCTCGTCACCGACATCGCCGCCAAGCGGGGCCTGGACGCCGCGTCCCCGGCCGAGCGGGCGCTCCCGGACGGGCCGCTGCCCGAGGTCGCCGCCTGGCTGGCCGGCCGGCCGCACGCCCTCGCCGACGCCCCGCCCCTCGGCCCCTGGCTCTGAGGCGCTCGAGAAGGAAGAGACCATGACCGACCCTGATGTGATCGTCGTCGGCGGCGGGATCGGCGGGCTGGGCGCCGCCTACGCGCTGAGCCGCCGCGGCCTCGCGGTCCGCGTGCTCGAACGGGCCGCCGCCTTCGGCGAGGTCGGCGCGGGCATCCAGCTCGCCCCGAACTGCACGCGCATCCTCGACGACTACGGCCTGCTGGACGAGGCCAAGAGCCTCGGCGTCCTGCCCGAAGCGATGATCATGCGCGACGCCGTCGACGGCACCGAGCTGACCCGCCTGGACCTGCGCGACCTGGAGCGCCGCTACGGCTTCCCGTACCTGGTCATCCACCGCAGCGACCTGCACGCCATGCTGCTGCGCGCGTGCGAGCGCGCCGGCGTCGACCTGCGCACGTCGCAGCAGGTGACCGCCTGCGCGAACACCGCCGGCGGCGCGAGCGTGACGCTCGCCGACGGCCGCGTGGAGGAGGCGCGGGTCGTCATCGCGGCCGACGGGCTGCACTCGGTGGCGCGGAAGCTGATCGTGGACGACGAGCCGGTGTCGTCGGCGTACGTCGCCTACCGGGGCACCACCCCGACGGCGAGCGGCCGTGCCGCGGAGGTCGACCTCTCCGAGGTCGTCGTCTACGTCGGCCCGCGCTGCCACTTCGTCCACTACGGCCTGCGCGGCGGCGAGCTGCTCAACCAGGTCGCCGTCTTCGAGTCGCCCAGAGCCCGCGCCGGCGAGGAGGACTGGGGGACGCCCGACGAGCTGGACGCGGCGTTCGCGGGGACCTGCGACTTCGTCCGCGGCGGGCTGCCCGACATGTGGCGCGACCGGTGGTGGCGGATGTACGACCGCGACCCGGTAATGACGTGGGTGGACGGGAGCATCGCGCTGCTCGGCGACGCCGCGCACCCGCCGCTGCAGTACATCGCGCAGGGCGCGATCATGGCGATCGAGGACGGGTGGGTGCTCGGCGAGCAGGTCGCCCGGCACCTCGCGGGCGACGGGTCGGTGGACTGGCCGGCCGTCCTCGCCGCCTACCAGGCCGTCCGGCCCGAGCACTGCCGCCGCGTCGTGAGCACGTCGCGCGCCTGGGGCGAGCTGTGGCATCTCGACGGGCTCGCGCGGCGGCAGCGGAACGTCCTCCTGCGGGAGCGCGACACCTACGACTACGGGTTCGTGGACTGGCTCTACGGGCCGACCGCGCTGGACCCGTCCGAGGAGCCGCCGATGTTCACGCCGATCCCGCTGTCGTCCGCGCGGCCGGACGCGCTCACCGGGACCGGCGGCTGAGTCCGGTGCCGGGCCGGCGGGCGAGCCGCCCCGGCACCGCACCACCTGGAGAACGGGACGGCCCGGGGGGCGCGGGGCGCGGTGGTGCCCGGGCCCCGGGGCGCGGCGGGGTGAGGGGGGCGTGTGGGGGGGCGGCCCCCCCGCCCCGGGGGCGGCGGCCCCGGCACAAGGGCGGGGGGGGGCCTTCAGCAGCCCCCGACGCCGCGGGGCACCCCCAAGGGGGGGGGCGGGGTGGCGGCCACCGGGACGG
>NZ_JBEPCJ010000064.1:27020-62083 GCF_040299565.1 Spirillospora sp. NPDC000708 | reverse complement strand
CGCCGCCACCTTCTCCACCTTTCCAGCACCGGGCACGTACAGGGTGCGCATGAGCACCGGCGACACCACACCATGCGTCCGCTGCGCCCACCCGTGTCGGTGGCCGGGATCATCGCGTGCTCCGCGTGACCGGCGACGTGCTCCCTGCGTTGCGCTCGGTCCGCGTGCTCGCCCCGGAGCGGCGACCAGGGCTGCCGCGCTCCCCTCACTCCGTGCGGGCGTCCGTCACCGGTGGTCGGGGGTCGAGGCTCCTGGGGGCGCGGCGGGTCACTCGCGGTGGTGGCTTTCGCCGGGCCAGCTGGAGTCGAGGTCGACCGGGTCGGGGTCGATGCCGGGGACGATCTGCTCGCACCAGACGACCTTGCCGGCGGCGGTGCGGCGGGTGCCCCAGCGGTGCGCGATCTGGCTGACGACGAGGAGGCCGCGGCCGTTCTCGTCGTCGTCCTCGGCGCGGCGCAGCCGGGGCAGCGCCGCGGAGCGGTCCAGGACTTCGCAAACGAGAGTGCGCTCGAAGAGCAAGCGCAGCTCGATCGGGCCCGGGGCGTAGCGCAGCGCGTTGGTGATGAGCTCGGACGCGAGGAGCTCGGTGGTGTAGTCGAGCTCGTCCAGGCCCCACTCCTCCAGCCGGGTGCGGACGAGCCCGCGGGCGCGGCGGACGGCGGCGGGGTCGGCGGGCAGCGTCCAGGAGACGAACCGGTCCTCGGGGATGCGGCGCAGCCGGGCGATGAGGACGGCGATGTCGTCGCGGTGCTGGTCGGCGTAGACGCCGGCGAGGGTCGCCTTGGCGAGGTCCTCCATCGGGCGGTCGACGGCGCCGGGGCCGAAGATGCCCTTGAGGCGGGCGAGGCCGTCGTCGATGTCGCGGCCGCGGTTCTCGACCAGGCCGTCGGTGTAGATGACGAACAGGCTGCCGTCCTCGACGGTGAACTCGCGGCTCTCGATGGCGGCGCCCCCGGCGACGCCGAGCGGCGGCGCGGGCGGGACGGTCAGGTAGTCGCTGTCGCCGGACGGGCTCGCCAGCAGCGGCGGCAGGTGCCCGGCGGAGGCGATCTCGATGGTGCCGGTGGTGGCGTCGTAGACCGCGTACACGCAGGTGGCGAAGTGCGGTTCCTGCTCGCCGAGCTCGATCATCAGCTCGTGCATGACGTGCAGGGCGTCGGCGGGCGGCAGTTCCAGGTTCGCGAGGGTGTGCAGGGCGGTGCGCAGCCGGCCCATGGTGACCGCGGCGCGCACGCCGTGCCCCGCGACGTCGCCGACGATGAGCGCGACGCGGGCGCCGGGCAGCGCGATCGACTCGTACCAGTCGCCGCCGACCTCGACGAGCTTGCTGCCGGGCAGGTAGCGGTGCCGGACCTCGACCGAGGACGGCGCGGACAGCCGCAGCGGCAGCAGGCTGCGCTGCAGCGCGAGGGCGGTGGAGCGCTCGCGGCTGAACTGCCGGGCGTTGTCGATGACGATGGCGGCGCGGGCCGCGAACTCCATGCCGATCTCGACGTCGTAGGCGTCGAACTTGCGGAAGCCGGGGATGCGGGTGCAGGCGATGAAGCCGAGCAGGGTGTCGCGGGCGATCATCGGCAGCAGCACCATGGACACGCCGCTGAGCAGGTCGCCGGCGGGGCGGCGGCGCCACTTGGCGCCGATGTCGCCGGCCGCGGCGGCGTCGATGTGCGGCAGGTGGACGGGCTGGGCCGTCTCCATCACCTGGCGGTAGGGGGTGCCCTCGGGGAACACCAGGACCTCGCCGACGGGGAACGTGGCGCCCCAGGCGGGGTTGCCGTCGTCGGAGGTGACGGCGATGCGGCGCAGCACCGCCGCGCCGGACTCGCTGTGCACCTCGTCGGCGGCGACGAGGCTCTCCAGCACCAGCACGGACGCGGCGTTGCAGTAGTGCGGGACGACGACGTCGACGAGGCCGCGGGCGGACTGGTCGAGGTCGAGGGACGCGCCGAACCGGGTGAGCTGGTCGTCCATGAGGGCGCGGCGCATCAGCGCCGGGTCCTGGTAGCGCTCGCTGGGCGGCAGCGGCACCCGCACGTACAGCAGGCCGGCGGGGCCGGTGCCGGTCTCGCCGCCGAGCATCGGCTGGGCGGTGACGACCGCGTCCGGGGACGGGCCGCCGTCGCCGCGCGGGACGGCGAGCACCGCGGTGCGCTCCTGGCCGGCGGCCAGGGCCTCCAGCAGCGTCTCGAGTTCGGCCTTGGCCTCGTCGGCGACGAGGTCGGCGGCCGCGCGGCCGATCAGCTCCTGCGGCGCGCGGCCGATGACGGCCGCGCTGTTGGGTCCGCACTGGACGATCCGCCGTCCGCCGTCGATGCCCAGGACCAGGGTCCGGGACGCCGAATCGGTGGCGGGCGCATCGCCTCGCGGCGCCATGACGGATCTCACCTGACGCGCTCCAGACAGCCGGTCGTCTTAGCACTACCCAGCGACAGTATGGGGCATGACGCGTGATCGGCGGGAGAAGATCACGGTTACCGCGCCGAAAACCGTGCGGTATGCGGGTTCTCGGGCGTTATCTCCCGAGGAAACGGGCCTCCGCGGCTGCCTCCGGATCCGCCGGATCCGGTCAGGACGGCGCGCCGATCCCGGTCAGCAGGAGGTCCACGACGGTCTCCGCGTAGCCCTCCGGGAAGGTCTCCTGCGGGGTCTTGGTGGACAGCGACCCGGTCAGCATCGAGATGCCCGCCTCGATGTCGAGGTCGGCGCGCAGCTCCCCCGTCTCGACGCCGCGGCGCAGCACCTCGCGGATGACGGCGCGGCGCGGCTCGATGACGTCCTGCTTGTAGCGGGCGTACAGTTCGGGGTACTTCTCCGCGCCGCCGACCACGTTCCAGAAGCAGCGCGAGTACCGCTTCTTGCGCTCGGCGGCGAAGGTCCGCGCGATCTCCAGGAGGTCCTCGCGGGCGGACGCGCCGGCGGGCGCGGGCAGTTCGCCCTTCGCCGCGCCGAGCGCGCCCACGATCAGCGCCTCCTTGCTGGGCCAGCGCCGGTAGATCGTCGTCTTGCCGACGCCGGCCCGGGCGGCCACCGCCTCGATGGAGACGCCGGCCACCCCGGACTCCGCGGCGAGCAGGTCGAGGGTGGCCTCGATGATGGCCTTCTCGGCCCGCTCGCTGCGCGGACGTCCCGGCGCGCGGTTGGTCGTCGTGTCGTTCATGGCATGCTCACGCTCTCACACGCGGGCCTTCTCCGGCTCGGGAGCCGCCTGGTTCTCCGCGGCGGGAGCGGCGGCGGCGCGTCCGGGCATCCACTTCAGCACGACCAGCGCGCCGAGGAAGGACACGACGGCCGCGGCGATCGACGCGGTGTGCATGGCGTGCACGAACGCGGTGTCGGCGGGGCCGATCAGGCCGTGGCCCGCGGTGCCCATCCGGGCGGCGACGGCGTGCGCGCCCTCGATGGACTCGCCGGCGGCCTGGCGGGCGCCGGCGGGCAGCGCGGCGAGCCGGTCGTGCAGGTCGCCGCGGTAGACGGACGCGACCACGGAGCCGAGGACGGCGACGCCCATCGCGACCGCGACCTGCCGGGCGACGTTGTTGACGGCCGATCCGGCGCCGGCCTTCTCGCGTGGCAGCGCGGACATGACCGACTCGGTCGCGGGCGGCATCACGTTGGCCATCCCGGCGCCCTGCACGAAGAAGATCACGCCGAGGATCCACATGGGGGTGTCGGTGCCGACGAACTGGTAGCTCGCCAGCGCGACGGTGACCAGCAGCAGCCCGGACGTGCAGACGGCCTTGGCGCCGAACCGGCGGACCATGCCCGCGCTGCGCGGCGAGAAGATCAGCTGCGCGGCCGCGAAGGGCAGCACCATCGCGCCGGACTCCAGCGCGCTGAGACCCCGCACGGACTGCATGTAGAAGCTGGTGAAGAAGAACACGCCGGTGGCGGCGAAGAAGCACAGCGCGATGGACGCGACGGCGGCCGACATGCGGGCGTCCTTGAACAGCCGGACGTCGAACGCCGGCGAGGCGGTGCGGGCCTCGTGCCAGACGAACAGGGCGAGGACGGCGAGGCCGGCGAGGATCGGGCCGAGGGTGCCGAAGGTCAGCCACTCGCCCTTGTCACCGCCCTGGATGATGCCGTACGACACCACGACCAGGCCGACGACCGACAGCAGGACGCCGACCGGGTCGAGCCGTCCGGGGCTGGGGTTGCGCGACTCGGGCACCAGGAAGGCGATCAGCGTGACGCCGGCGACGATGACCGGCACGTTGATGAGGAAGACCGAGCCCCACCAGAAGTGGGCGAGCAGCAGGCCGCCGGTGAGCGGGCCGATGGCGACGCCGAGGCCGACGGCGCCGGCCCAGATGCCGATGGCGCGGGCGCGCTCGTGCGGCTCGAACACGTTGGAGATGATCGACAGCGTCTGCGGCATGATCGCGGCGCCGCCGAGGCCCATCAGGGCGCGGGCGTAGATGAGCTGGTCGGGCGACTGGGCGTAGGCCGACGCCAGCGAGGCGAGGGCGAACACGGCCATGCCGCCCATCAGCACGCGCTTGCGGCCGATCCGGTCGCCGATGACGCCGAAGGTGAACAGCAGGCCGGCGAAGACCAGCGTGTAGGAGTTGATCGACCACTCGAGCTGGCTCTGGGTGGCGCCGAGGCCCTTCTCGGGGTCGGCGATGGTCTTGAGCGCGACGTTGAGGATGGTGTTGTCGAGCACCACCACCAGCAGGCTCACGGTCAGCACGCCGAGGATGTACCACCGGCGCCGCTGGACGGTCTGGGAGTCCACAGCGCTCCTTGGATCGTGACGGAGGGAATGCGATACGGGTACGTCTCGTTTCGTAAGGAGCGTACGCCGCCATCCACCGATACGCAACCGTAGCGTTTCGTAATTTGTTCCGGGCTGGCGCCCGAAAGATCCGGGAATCTCGGGGACTACCCGAATCGTTTTCGAAGTGGCACCATCGGATCCGTCTGGGTACGCCACCGTGGCGCCTCAAGACCGGAGGTTCTCCATGTCTTCTTCTGTAGCGCCGCCCGCGCAGCCGACCGCACTCTACGGCGGTACCGGCGGGCGAAGGATCACCGTCCGCGACATCGCGGCCGCCAAGGAGCGGCACGAGAAGTGGCCGATGCTCACCGCCTACGACGCCCTCACCGCGCGGATCTTCGACGAGGCCGGCATCCCCGTGCTCCTCGTCGGCGACTCCGCCGCGATGGTCGTCTACGGCTACGACTCGACCATCCCGGTCACGGTCGACGACCTGATCCCCCTCGCCGCCGCCGTCGTCCGCGGCTCCAAGCGCGCGATGGTCGTCGCCGACCTGCCGTTCGGCTCGTACCAGACCGGCGTCCCCGAGGCCCTCGCCGCCGCCACCCGGTTCCTCAAGGAGACCGGCGCGCACGCGATCAAGGTGGAGGGCGGCCGCCGGATCCTCCCGCAGGTCGAGGCGATGGTCTCCGCCGGCATCCCCGTGATGGGCCACCTCGGCCTCACCCCGCAGTCCGTCAACGTCTTCGGCGGCTACCGGGTGCAGGGCCGCGGCCAGGCCGGCGAGGAGCTGATGGCCGACGCCAAGGCCCTCGAGGCGTCCGGCGCGTTCTCCGTCGTCCTCGAGTGCGTCCCCGAGGAGCTCGCCGCCCGCGTCACCTCGTCGCTGTCCATCCCCACCATCGGCATCGGCGGCGGCAACCAGACCGACGCGCAGGTGCTGGTCTGGCAGGACATGGCCGGCCTCACCCCGCACACCGCGAAGTTCGTCAAGAAGTTCGCCGACATCGGCACCGTGCTCGGCGACGCCGCGCGCAGCTACGCCGAAGAGGTCGTCAGCGGCGTCTACCCCGCCCCCGAGCACACGTACCACTGAGTGACGGCGGCGCCCTCGGCGCCGAGCCGCTAGGTCATGAGGTCGTCAGGCCGCGTCCCCGGCGGCGGCTACTGGTCCGGGTTGGAGCGGACCAGCTCGCCGCCGCCGGCCCGCGCCTCGCCGGCCTGGCCGTTGCGCGGCGCCGGGACGGGCGGCTGCCCGGCCGCCATGATCTCGTCCCGCAGCGTGTCGACGGCGGAGCGCAGCACGTCCGGGCCCGCCACGTTCATCAGCAGCAGCCCCAGGTTGAGGGCCATCTGCCCGTCGGTCATCTCGCTGCCCGCGAGCGCGTCCACGGCGGTGCGCAGGTCCGCCTGGTCCTCGGCGGAGACGTTCTGCAGCAGGCCGAGGCAGTACGTCGGCAGCGCCAGCTTCGACTTGGCGAACGAGACCCCGCGCATGATCTCCCCCGCCTCCTGCGCGCGCGTCTTCGCCTGCATCCGGTCGACGCCCCGGTCCGCGGCGGCGAGCAGCGAGGTCAGCAGCGTGCTCGGCCCGACCGCGACGTCCTCGTCCCCCACCCGGACGGTGAACACCGCGCTGCGGAACACCATCATCGAGCCGAGGCTCGCGACCAGCACCTGCGTGGCCGCGGCGACGTCCGGCGACGCCACCCCGAACCGCCAGCCGAAGGTGTGCAGGAGCAGCAGCGACCCGGCGCCCGCTCCCCCGTTGATCAGCACGTACGCCCAGGTGCTCGGCACCCGGACCAGCGTGGTGGGGCGGTCCCGGTAGCGGCTGACCAGCTCGGCGACGCCGACCAGGCAGCTCAGCGAGACCGCGACGAGATATCCGGCCATCCGGTCCCGATCACCGCCCGGTCAGCCGGACGACCTCGTCGATCTCCCGCTCGATCGAGACCAGCCCCCGGTCGCGCAGCCGCTCCACGGCGCCCGCCACCTCCAGCAGCCCGAGCCCGGTCGCGTGCCGGATCTCCGCGAGCGACAGCGGCCCGCCCGCCGCCCGCAGGTGGTCGAGCACCCGGCCGTAGACGTCGCCGCCGCCGGCCTCGCCCGCCTCGCCCGCGTCACCGCGCGCGTGCGGCGCCTCCGGGGCGTCCGGCGCGGCCGGCCCCGCGGGCGCCCCGGACCCGGCGGCCCGGCCCGGAGGGGCCAGGAACGTGCTCCACGGGTCCGCGGACCGGATCTGCCTCATCTTCACCTGCCCTGTCGCATGCCGATCATAGGCGGCGCCGGAGCCGGCGCGGCGGGACCGCCGCCAGATCGCCCACGGCGGGCGCCGCCGTGCGCCGCGCCCGCCCGTCTCGTCCATGCCCCAACGTCAGCACTTGGACGCGCCGCGGTCGGCTACCGCTCCCGCCATTGTCGCCTTCCTGGCCGGAACGCGCCACGCCGATCTCCCGGCGGCCGCGCCCGCACCGCCGCCCGGGGCCGTCAGCCGAGCCTCACCCGCGGGTCGATGACGGCGTAGAGCAGGTCGACGACCAGGTTGAAGACCACGACCGAGACCGCGGTGATCAGCGTGACGCCGAGGACCATCGGCAGGTCGCCGCTCTGGATGGACGTGATCGCGAGCTCGCCGAGGCCGGGGATGCTGAAGGTGTTCTCGGTCAGCACCGCCCCGCCCAGCAGGAGGCCGAGGTCGAGGCCGAACACGGTGACGATCGGCGTCATGCAGGCCCGCAGCGCGTGCTTGGTGACGACGACCGCCTCCGGCAGCCCCTTGACGCGGGCGGTGCGGATGAAGTCCTCGCTCATCGTCTCGAGCATCCCCGCCCTGGTGAGCCGCGCGTACATGGCCGCGTAGAGGAAGGCGAGCGTCACCCAGGGCAGCACCAGCGCCTGGAACCACATCCCCGGGTCGGCGGTCAGCGGCCGGTAGCTGCCGCCTCCCGGGAGGATCCGCCAGGTGTAGGAGAACAGGGCGAGCGAGACCAGGCCGGTGAAGTAGATCGGCAGCGACACCCCGCCGAGCGCGACGATCATCGTCACGCGGTCCCATAACGAGCCCTTGCGCAGCGCCGACACGACGCCGGTGACGATGCCGCCGGCGAGCCAGAGGAACGCGGCGCCCACCGCCAGCGACGCGGTCGCGGGCGCGCGGTCGACGAGCGTCCCGAGCACCGGCTGGCTGCTGCGGAACGAGTAGCCGAGGCACGGCGCCGGGCAGTGGTCGGTGACCGGGCCCGCGTCGTAGTCCCGGCCGACCGCGATCGCCTTCAGGTAGTGCCAGTACTGGACGAGGACCGGCTGGTCGAGGCCGAGCCGCTGCTTGGTCGCCTCGATCGCCTGGACGGTCGAGGCCCGCCCGGCGTAGGACGCGGCGATCTGGTCGGTGGTCTGCCCCGCCAGCTTCGGCAGCCAGAAGAACGTGCCGAACGTCACCAGGGTGACCAGCAGCAGCATGACGGCGGCGCTCATGAGGCGCCGGACGATGTAAGCGAGCACGGTCTTCCACCCCGTCGGCCCGCCGGACGGTCCCGGCCGTCGCCCGACCGGCGCGCGTGGTCACGAGGGCCGGTCCCTCGGCGGCCCGTCACCGGCACACTAACCGCGCGGTCCCGCCGGGGGCTTGGTCCGAAGTCCCCAAGAAAAGGCCGAGGCGTTGGCCGGAAATGTCATCGCGCGTGCTCACGCGGGGGCTCGCTCCCCGGCACCCGGAAGCGAGCCCGGCGTGAAACGGAACGGCGCCCGGCGCTCCGCCGGCGCTCCGCTCCGGGCGCCCGTCAGACGTCGGTGATGCGGAGCCCCGCGTGCGCCTTGTAGCGGCGGTTCATCGAGATGAGGTTCGCGGTGAACGCCTCGACCTGCCCGGCGTTGTGCAGCCGTCCGCCGTAGACGCCGCGCATGCCGGGGATGCGCCCGGCGAGCGCCTGCACCAGGTCCGTCGCCTCGCGGTCGTTGCCGAGGACGAGGACGTCCAGCTCCATCTCGTCCACCTCGGGGTCGAGCAGCAGCCTGGCGGACACGTGGTGGAAGGCCGCGACGACCCGGCTGCCGGTCAGCACGGCGGCGGCCTGCTCGGCGGCGCTGCCCTCCTCGACCGGCAGTGCGAACGCGCCCTTGCCCTTCTCGAAGCCCAGCGGGTTCACGCAGTCCACGACGATCTTGCCGGCGAGCGCCTCGCGCAGCGACTCCAGCAGCGCCTTGTGCCCCTCCCACGGCACCGCGACGACCACCACGTCCGCGCCGCTCGCGGCGGCCTCGTTCTCCGCGCCCGACACGGGCAGGTCCGCGCCCAGGTCGTCGGCGGCCTGCTGCGCGCGCTCCGCCTTCCGCGACCCGATGACCACGCGGTGGCCGGCCAGCGCGAACCGGCGCGCCAGGCCCTTGCCCTGGTCCCCGGTGCCGCCGAGGATGCCGATGGTCAGGCCGCTGACGTCGGGGAGGTCGTAGGGAGTCCTCTGCTGCTGCTCAGTCATGCCGCCGAGTCTGCCAGGCGGCCTTCCGGCGGCTTCGCGTCGCCCTCCCGGCTCGGGGAAACCGGCGTGCCGCCGGCGTCCCGTGCGGCACCATGGACCGGTGGACGCCGAGCAGATCGTGATGTTGCGCGAGGTGCTGTCCGCCACCGGCTGGCTGGAGCGCACCCAGGACTTCGGACGCGCCCTGCGGGTCACCTCCCGCACCCCCGGCGGGCTGCTGCTGGTCGGCACGCCCGGCGGCGACCCGTGGCACCTCGCCGCGCACCTGGACGACGAGTCGCGGCTCGGCGACGCCCCTGGCCTCGCGCCCACCCTGGTGCGCTGGTCGCCGCCCCCGGACGCGCCGCCGCACCTGAGCATCGGGCTGTCGCGGCTGGAGGAGGCGCGCCGCGGCGAGACGCTGTTCGTCGTCGCCGAGGACGAGGCGCCCGTCCCCCTGCTGGAACGGGTCGACGACGCGCGCCGCGTCGGCGCCACGATCCTGGCGCTGGACGGCGGCGACCGCGAGCTGGAGGGCCTGGCGCACGAGGCGCTGACCGTCCCGGCGGACGAGGCGCTGCTGTCGTTCGACGGCGCGCAGCACCTGGTGAGCGCCGCCGCGGGCCAGGAGCCGGCGCGCGGCGCCCGCGGCCTGCGGCACCGCCTCGCCAGGCTGCTCGAGGCGGTGACAGGCCCGACGGTCGACTAGCCCGCCGCTAGTCCTCGCCGTCGTCCTTGCGCCACGCCTCGTTGCGCTCGCGGGCCAGCGCCAGCGCCCCGGCGGCGGCGCCCTCGTCCGGGTACGGGCCCATCCGGTCCTTGTCCGGGCAGCCGGGCCCGTGCTCGACCTTCATGTGCTTCAAGCAGAACCACCAGTCACCGTCGTCACCGGCCATCGGTGCTCCCTCCGATCACGGCTCGCGCGGGATTCGTTGCCGCGATCCCGCTGACTACACTCCATCACTATGACGACCCAGCTTCTCCGTCCCGGCAACGTCTCTCCCATGCGGAAGGTCCCGGCACAGATCCCGCGGCCGGAGTACGTGGGGAAGAAGCGCCCGAAGACCGGCGAGCCGGACGTCAAGACACCCGAGATCATCGCGCGGATGCGGGTCGCGGGCAAGATCGCGGCGCAGGCGCTGGAGGAGGTCGGCAAGCACGTCCGGCCGGGCGTCACCACCGACGAGCTGGACCGCATCGGGCACGAGTTCATGCTCGACCACGGGGCCTACCCGTCCACCCTCGGCTACCGGGGGTTCCCGAAGTCGCTGTGCACCTCGATCAACGAGGTGATCTGCCACGGCATCCCCGACGACACCGTGCTGCGGGACGGCGACATCGTCAACGTCGACATCACCGCGTTCATCGACGGCGTGCACGGCGACACCGACGCGACGTTCCTGTGCGGCGACGTGGACGAGGAGTCGCGGCTGCTGGTGGAGCGCACCCGCGAGGCGACGATGCGGGGCATCAGGGCGGTCAAGCCGGGGCGCGCGCTGAACGTGATCGGGCGGGTCATCGAGTCCTACGCCAAGCGGTTCGGGTACGGGGTCGTCCGCGACTTCACCGGGCACGGCATCGGCACCACGTTCCACTCGGGGCTGGTCGTCCCGCACTACGACGACCCGAACGCCACGACGGTCATCGAGCCGGGCATGACGTTCACCGTCGAGCCGATGCTGACCCTCGGCAGCCACGACTACGACATCTGGGACGACGGCTGGACCGTCGTCACCAAGGACCGCAAGCGCACCGCGCAGTTCGAGCACACCCTGCTGGTGACCGAGGACGGCCACGAGATCCTCACCCTCCCGTGACCCCTTCGTCGACCTAGCGTCCCCTTCAGCCAGCGACCCGGCCGGGAGAATGCGCCTGATGAACGCGCCAGCGCCGTACGAGCCGAGGGTTCCGTCCGACAGCATGCCTCCCGGGCGGGCCGCGCTGAGCGTGACGTGGGCGGCGCTGCCGTTCCTGACGCTCGGGTACGCGACGCCCTTCACGTTCGCGGCCGCGGCGCTGTGGCGGCGCAGCGCGCACCTGCTGGTGTCGTCGGCGGTCTACATCGGCATCTTCGCGCTGATGCTGTACCTGCTGCCGGACATCGGCAAGGAGGACGGCACGCAGCAGGCGGTGGGGGTGCTGCTGTTCGTCCTCGCGGTGGTGGGCTGCGGGCACGCGTTCCTCATCCGGCGCCGGGTGTTCGACCCGCACGGGCTGGCGGGCATCGACAACGAGGCCGTCGTGGAGCGGGTGCGGCGCCAGCGGCTGCTGCGCGAGAAGGCGCGGGACCTGGCCGCGAGCGACCCGGGGCTCGCCAAGGAGCTGCGGATCGGCCGCCCCGACCTGCCGCGCCAGTACCAGGACGGCGGCCTGATCGACGTCAACCACGCCCCGGCGGAGGCGCTGACGCTGCTGCCCGGCATCACCCCGGAGCTGGCGGCGAAGATCGAGCGGGTGCGGGCGGAGACCGGCGGGTTCGTGTCCGCCGAGGAGATGTCGGCGGTGGCGGCCCTGCCGCCGCAGCTGACCGGCGACCTCGCCGACTACGCCGTCTTCATCCGCTAGCACCGTCCCCGTCCGCGTCCCCGTCCGCCGGCGGGGCCGTCTCGACCCGCTGATCGCGGGTATGTGGCGGGCGTGACGGAGAAGAAGGGCAAGAAGGACGCGCGGAACGGCGGCGACCGGCTCGCCGAGTACCGCGGCAGACGCGACCCCCGCAAGACGCCCGAGCCCGTCCCCGAGGAGAAGGCGCTCCCGCACGGCGACGACGACACGTTCGTCGTCCAGGAGCACCACGCCTCCAGCCTGCACTGGGACCTGCGGTTCGAGCGGGACGGCGTGCTGGTCTCCTGGGCCGTGCCGAAGGGCCTGCCGTGGAGCCCGAAGACGAACCACCTGGCCGTCCACACCGAGGACCATCCGCTGGAGTACGCGACGTTCGAGGGCGACATCCCGCAGGACGAGTACGGCGGCGGCAAGGTGACGATCTGGGACCGCGGGACGTACGAGACGGAGAAGTGGTCCGAGCGCGAGGTGAAGGTCGTCATCCACGGCTCGCGGGTGTCGGGCCGGTACGTGCTGTTCAAGACGCGCGGCAAGAACTGGATGATCCACCGGATGGACCCGCCGGCGGACCCGGACGCCGAGCCGCTGCCGGAGGCGCTGCGCCCGATGCGGCCGGTCCGCAGGGCCCGGCTGCCGCGCGACCAGGACGCGTGGGGGTTCGAGTTCGCGTGGGGCGGCCGGCGGCTGCTGGCGTACGTGGAGGGCGGCCGGACGCGGTTCACCGACGGCCGGGGCCGCCCCGTGGACGGCCCCGCCGGGCTCGGCTCGCGGCTCGGCGGGCGGCTCGGCGCCCGCCCGGCGGTGCTGGACGGCGAGCTGGCCGTGCTGGACGGCCGCGAGACCTACATGATCTTCGACGTGCCGCACCTGGACGGCCGGCCGCTGCTGGACGTCCCGTACCGCGAGCGCCGCGCCAGGCTGGACGGGCTGGACCTGTCGGGCCCGGCCTGGCAGACGGCGCCGTGGTACCCGGGCGACGGCGCCGCGGTGCGCGAGACCGCGGCCGACCAGGGCCTGCCCGGCGTCCTCGCGAAGCGGCTGGACTCCCCGTACGAGCCGGGCGAGGAGTCCGGCGCCTGGCGCCTGATCGAGGCGCCCTCGCGGAAGCGCTGACCGCCCGCGCCCGGTGCGCGACGGCCGCGGCCCAGTAGGCGACGCCGCGACTCACCAGGCGACGGCCGCGGCTCAGTAGGCGACGGTGATGCGGCGGCCGATCGCGTCGCCGTTCTCCAGCTCGTCGACGAGCGCGACGGCGTAGTCCTCCGCGCTGATGCGGCTGTCGCCGGAGGCGTCGCGGAGCAGCTGGTCGCCGCCGAGGCGGAACACGCCGGTGCGCTCGCCGGGCTCGATCACCTGCGCGGGCGAGATGTAGGTCCAGTCCAGGCCGCCGGCCTCGGCGCGGACGAGGTCGAGCAGCGCCGCCTGCGCGAGGGACTCCGCCTTGTACATCTCGGGGAAGCCCGGCTCGTCGACGTGCCGGAGGCCGGGCGCGGCCTCCAGGCTGCCGGCGCCGCCGACGACGACGATGCGCCGGACGCCGGCCTTGCGCGTCCCCTCCAGCGCGCCGCGCCCGGCGGAGAGCAGCGGCCCCTCCGGCTCGGAGCCGTCGCGGGGCGGCGAGACGGCCAGCACGACCGCGTCGTGGCCCTCCGCCAGCGCGGCGATCGCGTCGGCGTCGTGCGCGTCCGCCTTCGCGGTGCCCTCGGCGCCGCTGCGGGTCACGCCGGTGACCTCGTGGCCGCGGCGGCGCGCCTCGTCCGCCACCCGCCGGCCGATCATCCCGGTCGCGCCGATCAGCAGGATCTTCATGTCGTCGTCCTCCTCCGTGTCCGTGCCGCACGTGAAGGTATCCATCGGATACTGGTTACTTCAACGTGCTATTGGTACCCTCTGGAAACCATGAGAGGCGACGCGTTCGACCCCGAGTGCCCGACCCGGCTCATCCTCGACCGGATCGGCGACAAGTGGTCGGTGCTGGTCGTGCTGAGCCTCACCGACGGACCGCGCCGCTTCACCGAGCTGCGCCGCCTGATCGGCGGCGTCACCCCCAAGGTCCTTACCCAGACGCTGCGCACGATGGAACGCGACGGCCTGGTCACCCGGCACGTGTTCGCCGAGGTCCCGCCCCGCGTCGAGTACGCCCTCACCCCGCTGGGCCTGTCGCTGCACAAGCCGATCCAGGCGATCACCGAGTGGGCCGAGGAGAACGTCGAGGCCGTCGTCGCCGCCCGCGCCGCCCACGACGACTGAACGTCTCCCCCGTCCCGGCGCCGCCGTGGAACCGCGGCGCCGCTATCCGCATCAAAGGGACGTGGCATCCGCTTCGGCGCGCCGCCGCTGAAAACGATCAGTAGCGGGCTAGAGTCCCGCCCTGAACCGGGCGGCGGACGGTGCGCGGAAAGCGGGGGAACTGCCCATGATGGGGAAGACGCACGCCCTGAGCGGCGCGCTGGCATGGCTGGCCGCGGTGCCGGTGCTCGGCCAGGAGAGCCTGCTCGGCGAGCACGCGGTGTCGCTGTCGCCCGAGCAGGTCGCGGCGGGCGCGGTGGTGTGCGCGGGCGCGGCGATCCTGCCCGACATCGACCACCACAACGGGCGCATCGCCAACACCTACGGGCCCATCACCCACCACATGTGCAAGTGGATCGGGAAGCTGTCGGGCGGGCACCGGCACGCCACCCACTCGATCCTGTTCGCGGTCGGCATCGGCTGGGCGATGGACACCCTCGCCACCCACTACGTGTACGCGTGGTGGGCCTGCCTGTTCATGATCGTCGGGCTGGGGCTGCGCGGCGTCGGCCTCGACTTCGAGGGCCGCGAGCCGCAGTCCGCGCTGGCCGACTGCGCGCTGGCGCTGATCGCCGTCTGGCTGATGCACAAGATCGACATGAGCTTCGTCGGGTTCGCGGTCACCCTCGGCTGCCTGGCGCACGTGGCCGGGGACTGCCTGACACCGCGCGGCTGCCCGGTGTTCTGGCCGCTGCCCTGGCGGATCGAGATGCCGCTGGTCCCCCGCACGAACGGCAAGGTCGAGCACTGGGTCGTCGGGCCGGTGCTGATGCTCGGCATCGCGATCCTGGCGATCCGGTCGGTGCTCGGCGACGTCGCCACCCGCTGGCTCACCAAGGGCTGATCAGCGCAGGTCGGCGAAGTCGGCGCAGTCGACGAACCCCCATCCGTACTCGTCGGGGTCCGGCCCGCTCCAGAGCTTCACCTGCTCGATCCCGGGAATGGCCGCGGCGGTGCAGGCGATCTGGCCCAGCGCGACGCGCGACCACTTCACCCGCCGGTGCGGCACGCCCTCCTGGATGTCGACGATCAGGACGGAGGGGTCGTCGACGATCCGGCCCTCCAGCGGGACGCGCACCTCGCTGTACAGGCCGACCCTCCCCTCCACCGAGGTGACCGGGACGCCGAGCTGCGCGATCGCCAGGTACGGGTGGCCCGGCAGCCCGGGACGGACCATCGGGCGGATGCCGCCGCCCTTCACCAGGTAGACGGTGATGGTGGAGGCCCGCCCGTCGGCGACCGGCATGCTGCCCGCGCTGAGCACGCCCGTCGGCCGGACGCCGCAGCCCGCCGACACGACGGCCCCCGCCACGGCGGCGGCCGCGGCGAGCGCCCGGACCGCCCGGCGCCATCGCATCCTCATCGCTTCCTCATCCGTCCTCCCCGCACTCGTCCGGGTCCTCCTCGCCGGCGTGCCGGGCCGGCAGCCACAGCGTGAACACCGCTCCCCCGTCCGGCCCGTTGGCGGCCTCCAGCGTCCCTCCGTGCAGGACGGCGTTCTCCTTCGCGATCGACAGCCCGAGGCCGCTGCCCTCGCTGCGGGAGCGGGCCGCCTCCGCCTTCACGAACCGGTCGAAGACCACGGGGAGCAGGTCGTCCGGGATCCCGGGGCCGCCGTCGGCGACGGTGATCGCCACGCCCGGCTCGCCGCCGCTCCCGTCCGGCCCGAAGCGCAGCGCGACCGGCGGGCCGCCGTGCTTCAGCGCGTTGCCGACGAGGTTCGCCACGATGACGTCGAGCCGCCGCGGGTCCGCCCGGACGAACAGGTCCGCCGGTCCCTCCACCACCACCCGGCCCGGCCAGCCGCGCGCCGACAGCGTGCCGGCGACCGCCTCCGCCACGTTCACGTCGTCCAGGACGAGCGCGGCGGCGCCCGCGTCGAACCGGCTGATCTCGATCAGGTGCTCGACCAGCCCGCCGAGCCGGCGGGTCTCCTCCGCGACCAGCCGCGCCGCGCCGCCGTCGTCTCCCGCCTCCTCCGCCAGCACGTCGGTCATCGCGATCATCGAGGTCAGCGGCGTGCGCAGCTCGTGCGAGACGTCGGCGACGAACCGGCGGGACGCCGCCTCCATCGCGCGCAGCTCCGTCACGGTCCGCTCCAGCGCGGCGGCGGCGTGGTTGTAGGTGCGGGCGAGATCGGCGAGCTCGTCGTGCCCGCGCACCCGGACCCGCGTCGCGAGCCGCCCGTCGCCGAGCGCGCGGGCGGCCGCGCCGAGCCGGCGCACCGGCCGCAGCACCCCGCGGGTCGCGAGGAGGGCGAGCAGCAGCGCCGCGAGCAGCGCGGCGGCGTCGGCGACGATGAGCGCCCGGGTGAGCGAGCGCAGGTCCGCCGCCTCCCGGGACAGGCTCACCGACGCGAACACCATCGGCGGCGTGGTCCGCTGCGGCTCGTCCACCGTCGTGGCGTAGCCGGTCGCGCGGGCGCCGACCAGCAGGTAGGGATGGCCCTCCAGGCCGGGACGGGACTTGACCACGATCCGCTGGAAGACCATGCCGCGCATCGCCCGGCGCGCGAACTCCGGGCTGACCGGCACGTCCAGCGCGCCGGGCGGCGGCTGGGGGGCGCTCCCGTCGAGCGGCACCGGCACCGCGACCACCGCGCGCCCGGGAGCGGCGAGCGTCTGCTCCACCTGGTCGGCGATCAGCGGCTCGGTGTCGGGCGGCATCTGCTCCGGGATCTGCTGGGCCAGCGTGTCGCGGATCTGGGTGAGCACCGCGTCCTGCGTCCGCTGCAGCATCACCCGCCGCAGCAGGACGTACGAGATGCCGGACGCGAGCACCGACGCCAGCAGCGCCACCACCGTGAACGCCGCGACGAGCCGGACCCGCAGCCCGGTCAACCGGCGCAGCGGCGTCACGGCGCGGTGAACCGGTAGCCGAAGCCGCGCACCGTCTCGATCAGCCGCGGCTCCCCCGGCTCGTCCTCGATCTTGGCGCGGACCCGCTGCACGCAGGCGTCGACCAGCCGCGAGTCGCCCGGGTAGGTGTGCTCCCACACCTCGGCCAGCAGGTGCTGGCGGGTCAGCGCCTGGCCGGGCCGCCGGGACAGCTCCAGCAGCAGCCGCAGCTCCGTCGGGGTGAGCCGGACGTCGGTCCCCGCCTTGGTGACCTTCAGCGACGCGCGGTCGATGACGAGGTCGCCGTAGGCGGAGATGTCGGCGCGGGTCTCGGCGCGGCGCAGCACCGCCCGGATCCGCGCGTCCAGCACCCGCGGCTCGACCGGCTTCACCACGTAGTCGTCGGCGCCGGCCTCCAGGCCGAGGACGACGTCCAGGTCGTCGCCGCGCGCGGTGAGCAGGATCACCGGCAGCGGGTCGCCGCGGCGGATCCGCCGGCACACCTCGATCCCGTCGATGCCGGGCAGCATCACGTCCAGGATCGCGATCTCCGGGCGGCGGGCCCGCAGCGCCTCCAGGCCGTCCTCGCCGGTGGCGCGGGAGGTCACGCGGTGCCCCTGGCGGGTCAGCGCCAGCTCCAGCGCGGTCCGCGCCGACGGATCGTCCTCCACGAAGAGAATGCTCGCCACCCCGACATTATTGGGCTCGCCGGTCACTCCGCCCCACTCATGTCACAGGATCCGGACATTCCGCCGACGGGACGGTGACGTCCCGCCCGGACGGTGGGGCCCATGACGCTCCAGATCGTTCCGGTCCTGCGGCCCGCGCCGGACGCTCCCCCGCGCGCACGGCGCCACCCTGCCGTGCCGTGGCTGCTCGCCGCCGGTTTCGCCGCGCAGGTCTGCGTCCGGCTGTGGTTCGCCCGCGCGCGCACGGGTCCGGTCGCCAACCCCGACGAGACCGGCTACCTGCTCGCCGCGCGCCTGCTGTCCGGCGGGCACGGCGGCGACATGTCCGGGAACACCTTCTACCAGGGCGGATACCCGGCACTGCTCGTCCCCGCGTACTGGTTCTCGCACGACCCGGTCACCGTCTACACGATCGCCCTCGCGATCAACGCGGTCGTCGGCGCGGCCCTGTTCCCCCTCGGATACGTCGCCGCCCGCCGGTTCCGCCTGTCCCGCCGCACCGCGCTCCCCCTCGCCTGGGGCGCCGCGCTGCTGCCCGCCACCACGTTCTTCGGCGAGTTCGTCCTCGCCGACGCGGTCCTGCCCACGATCGTCCTCGCATGGCTGTGCTTGTTGCATCGCCCCTGGCGTCAGTCCCTGGAGGGCCTTCCTTCAACGGGCGATGCGTGCGATCGCTGCATCGCCCCGACTCGCCTTGGAGTTCGCTCCGCGATCAGGTTCTCGCAGGCTCGAACCTGGCTTCGCTCGCGATCGCGGCGGTTCGGGTCGTCGCGTGGTCGGGGCCATGGGCTGGCTCATGGTGATCAGGCCGAGCCCGAAAGCGGGCCTTCGCGGGGGTGGTTCCCGGCGGTTCGGGACGCGGGGGCGGCCGGGGTGGTCGCGGCGTTCGCGGCGGCGGTGCACAGCCGCGGCGAGGTCGTGCTCGCCGTCCATGTCGTGACGCTGGCGGCGCTCACGGTCGCCGGCGCCGTCCGCAGGCGCGGGACCGCCGTCGCCGCTGGAGCCGGAGGGCTCGCGGTGGCCGCGGCCGGGTACGCCGTGGCGGCGGCCGTCAACGGGCACGTGCGCGCCGAGCTGTACCCGGGCGGGGTGCGCGACCTCGCGGGGAACCTCGGGGGGCGGTTCACCACGGGCGCCGGGCAGGGGTGGGCGCTGTCCGGGGCGGCCGGGCAGGTCTGGTACCTGGCCGTCTCCACGTGGGGGCTCGGCGGGGTCGGCCTGGCGGCCGTCGCCGCCGTGCTGCTGCGCCGCCGGTCGCTTCCGGCGGACCGCGTCATGGCGGGCGTGCTGCTCACCGTGACGTTCGCGATCGCCTACGCGTCGTCCGCGGCGCTCCCCGACGAGCATCGCGTGGGCAACTACGCGTACGGGCGGTACCTGTCATGCGTGGCGCTGGTGTACGCGCTGGCGGGCGCGGCGGCGCTGCTGCGCGCGGGCCTGCGCAGGGCGATGGGCCTGGTGGCGGCCGCCGCCGTCATCGTCGGCGCGGCGGGGCTATGGGTGCGCCTCTACGCGGGCGACCGGCTGCACACCTACAAGTTCATCGGGTTCGACTTCCCCGAGACGTCGTTCCTGACCGGCGACCGCGGCGCGCTGCACCTGACGGCCGCCTCGCTCGCCGCGCTCGGCCTGCTGTGCGGGTTCCTCGCGCTGGGCCGCGTTCCCCGGGCGGGCGCGGCCGTTGCCGCGTGCGCCCTGGCGGTGACGAACCTGGCCGCGCTCGCCTTCCTGTTCGGGACGCACCCGGACCGCGTCCGGCCCGCGCCGCCGCTGCCCGGCGCGCCGAAGGGCGGCGTCGTCGCGGACGCGTCGGTCGGATGGGAGGTCCGGACCATGCTCGTCCATCCGGTGTGGTGGACGAGGATCGGCCGCATGGACGTCCGCCGCGACGCCCCCGCGTCCGGCGTGTGCACGGTCCTGGTGCAGGCGCCGGACGGGACGTCCCCGGACGCGTCGTGGCCCGCGCATCCGGCGGGCTGGGTGCCGCACGCGAACCGGTCGTGGTCGATCCGCTGGGTCGCCTGGCACGACCCGTCCTGCGATCAGTAGCGGGTCACCAGCGCGATGCGGCCGTGGTCGACCAGGAAGCCGTCGGAGACGAACGTCACCTCGCCGCCGTACTCCAGGGCCGTCTCGATCACGTCGTCCACGACGTCGTCGACGACGTCCGCGCCCTTGAGGACGCCCGGCATGCCGTCGACCGGGACGAGCTCGCCGCCGGTCCGCACGGCGGGCGCGTAGTAGCCGCGCTCGACGACGAGGTGCTCCCCGCGGCCCTCCTCGACCAGCCGGGCGACCTCGGGGAGCCCGCCGGCGTAGCGCTGGATGCTGCGCGCCGCCTCCAGCTCGGCGAGCACCCCGACCTCCCGGAGGTCCTCGTAGGCGTGCAGGGCGGGACGGGCCGCCTCGATGAGGGTGCTCGGCGCGGCGCCCTCGTAGCTGCCGTCGACGCGCCCGGCGGGCCGGATGTGCGAACCTGCGGCCTCGTCGAAGAAGGCCTGGTGGCGGGTGACGCCGGCGACGATGACGGGGCGGCGGTCGCGGGCGAGGACGCGGTCGAGGGCGGCGGCGACGTCGCGGGCGGCCCGCCGGTGCGGTTCCTCCTCGCTGTCGCGGGCGCTGCGCCGGGCCATCTTGCCCGCGTCGATCTCCTCGGCGGGCTCGGGGACGATGGGGAACCCGTCGCGGGTGTGCTCGGCGAGGTCCTCGCCCTGCCCGCTCCAGAGCCGGGTGCACTGGTCCGACAGCGACAGCAGCCAGTAGCGGGGCGAGCGGGTGTAGGCGGCGACGAGGTCGCGGGTGGCGAACCCGGTGTCGACGACGACGCGCTCGTCCACCGGCTGGGAGATCGTGAACGCGTGGTGCTCGCCGTCCGGCGCCGCGAACAGCACCAGGCCGTCGGAGGCGTGCCGCAGGTCGATCTCGGCGGCGGCCCGCTCCAGCGCGTGCACCACGTGGTCGGCGGTGCCGCCGGTCACCCGGACGTCGTCGTGCAGCCGGCGGCGGGCCTCGGCGAGCAGGTTGCGGAGCCGGATCGGGTCCTGCCGGTTGCCGGGCGCGGACCGGTGCGTCGGCATCAGCACCGAGACGGCCGGGTAGGGGCGGGGTTTGCGCAGTTCGGACAGGGTCGAAGCGTCCATGATCCCCCGATCGTCGCCTCTTGCATCTGTTGTCTCTTTTGTAGCTACTCGCAGGTAAATGAGACGTAAGCGGCGATTGAGGATCCGGCGCGGGCGGGTCACGGGCGGGCGCGCAGGCCGTCCAGCACGACGCGGGTGACGGGGTCGCCGGCGCGGGCGCCGGGGCGGCAGACGGCCATGCTGATGATCTCGACCACCTCCGCCGGGCCGATGTCGCTGCGGACCGCGCCCTCCTCCTGCGCCTCGGCGGCCAGCTTCTCCAGCAGGGAATCCACCTCCGCCTGGATCTCCAGCCGCTCGGGCGGCGCGGGGCCGTCCCCGGCGAGCGACTTGATCAGCGCGAACGGCTCGCCGGCGCAGTGCTCCACGGCCAGCGCCAGGACGTCCCAGCGCGGCACGTCCCGCTCCCGCACCTCGGCGATCCGGTCGCGGAACCGGACCAGCGCGGACACGGCGATCTCCTCGACGAGGGCGCGCCGGTCCGGGAAGTGCCGGTACAGCGTGCCCACGCCGAGGCCGGCCGCGCGCGCGATGTCGTCCATGCTCACCGCGCATCCCCGCGCGGCGAACAGGTCCAGCGCGGACGCGACGATGCGCTCGCGGTTGCGCCGGGCGTCGGCTCGCACCCGTCTCCTCCTCCGGTCAAGCGGAACATCGGGTTCAGGTTACTCTGTCCCCGTAAGCAGAAGCGGAACATCAGGTTCAGGTTAGGAGCGGTCCATGCGCATCGGAATGTTCGCCCTCGCCGCGGGGGCGCCGCTGGACGACGTCGTCGCCCAGGCCCGGCTGGCGCGCGACGCGGGGCTCGACAGCGTCTTCTTCGGCCACGTCCCGTCGTGGGACGGCCTCATGGCCGCCGCCCTCGCCGGGCGGGAGACGCCCGGCCTGGAGGTCGGCACCGCGGTCGTCCCGACCTGGCCGCGGCACCCCCTCGCCCTGGCGAGCCAGGCCCTCACCGCGCAGGCGATGGCGGGCGGGCGCTTCACGCTCGGCATCGGGCCGAGCCACCCGCCGGTCATCGAGGGCGGGCACGGCATCGCCTACGAGCGGCCCGCGCGGCACGTCCGCGAGTACCTGTCGGCGCTGCGCCCGCTGCTGCGCGGCGAGGACGTCGAGTACCGCGGCGAGACGCTCACCGCGGTGGGCACGGTGGACGCGCCCGGCGCGACCGCGCCGCCGGTGATCGTCTCCGCGCTCGGACCGGCGATGCTCCGGGTCGCCGGCGAGCTCGCCGACGGGACCGTGACGACCTGGACCGGCGCCGCCGCGATCGCCGACCATATCGTGCCCTCGATCACCCGGGCCGCCGAGGCCGCCGGGCGCCCCGCGCCGCGCGTGCTGGCCGGCGTCGTCGTCGCGCTCACCACCGACCCCGACGGCGTCCGGAACCGGCTCGCCGAGCAGTTCGCGGCCGCGTCGCAGTTCCCCGGCTACCGGGCGATCCTCGACCGGCAGGGGCTGTCCGGCGTGCACGAGACGGTCGTCGCCGGCGACGAGGCGACCGTGGAGCGGGAGCTGCGCCGCTTCGCCGACGCCGGCGCGACCGACCTGCTGATCAGCCCGCGCGGCGACGCGGCGCCCGTGCTGGAGCTCGCCGCGACGCTGCGCCGGCCGCCCGTCACAGCGACGCGCGCAACTCCCGCTTGAGGACCTTGCCGGCCGCGGACACCGGGATCTCGTCCACGAACCGGACCTCGCGGAGCCTCTTGTAGTGCACGACGGCGGCGTTGACGTGCTCCAGCAGCTCGTCCGCGGTCACCTCGCCGGAGCGGACGACGAACGCGGTCGGCAGCTCCCCCGCCTTCGGGTCGGGGCGGCCGACCACGGCGGCGCCCGCGACGGCGGGGTGGGCGAGCAGCTTCTCCTCCAGCTCGCGGGGGTACACGTTGTAGCCGTTGTAGAGCAGCATGTCCTTCTTGCGGTCGACGATGGACAGGTAGCCGTCCTCGTCGAGCACGCCGACGTCGCCCGTGCGCAGCCAGCCGTCGGGGCCGAGCACCGCCGCGGTCTCCTCCGGCCGGTTCAGGTAGCCGGTCATGACCTGCGGGCCGTGCACGCACACCTCGCCCTCCGCGCCGGGCGGCAGCGCGGGGGTCGCCTCGTCCACGGACGGGGCGTCCGCCGCGACGATCTTCACCCGGACGTCCGGGACCGGGACGCCGACGGTACCGGTCTTGCGCACCCCCGACCGGTGCGTCGGGTTCGCGGTCGCGCCCATCGTCACCTCGCTGAGCCCGTACGCCTCGACGACCACCGCGTCCGGGAAGGCGGCGCGCAGCCGCGCGATCATCTCGTGCGACAGCGGCGCGGCGCCCGACCGGACGCCGCGCACCGACGACAGGTCGCGCTCCGCGAACGACGGGTGGGCCAGCAGCGCGGCGAACATCGCGGGCGCGCCGCCGAGCGCGGTGGCGCGGAACCGCTCCATGTCGGCCAGGAACGCCGGGACGTCCAGGCGCGGGTGGCTCACGATCGTCGTCCCGGTCATGAACTGGGAGTTCAGGTAGCCGACCGTGCCCATCGCGTGGAACCAGGGCGCGACGCTGACGATGACGCCCTCGCCGAGCGGCGTCGGGTACTCCCCCTCCGGAGCGGTCGAGCGGAGCGTCAGCCCGCCGTGGCCGTCGGGCTCGGGCACCGACCCCGTCCCGGAGCAGGCGAACTGCAGCGTGTTCACCACGACGTTGCGGTGCGGGAGCATGACGCCCTTGGAGCGGCCGGTCGTCCCACCGGTGTAGGCGATGTGCGCCAGATCGCGGCGGGGGTCGATCGCGACCTCGGGGAACTCCTCCGGGCGGCCCTCGCCGACCTCCTCGAACGCCACGCCGCGGCCGGCGAACGCGCCGTCGCACAGGCCGGCCACGTCCGCCGGGCCGCCGCCCGAGCCCGCGACCACCACCGTGCGGACCCTCGTCCGGTCGAGGACCTGCGCGACCGGCCCGGCGAGCAGGTCGAGGGTGACGACCACCGCCGCGCCGCAGTCGGCGAGCTGGAAGGCCAGCTCGTCCGGCGGCAGCAGCGGGTTGCACGGGGAGAACGTGGCGCCCGCCAGCAGCGTCCCGTAGTAGGCGATCGCGAACTGCGGGATGTTCGGCAGGTGCAGCGCGACGACGTCGCCGCGGCCGACGCCCCGCTCGATCAGGCCGTGCGCGAACCGGGCGGACGCGCGCGCCAGCCCGGTGAAGGACAGGTCGCGCCCGGCGTGGTGCAGGGCCGTCCGGTCGCCCCAGCGCCGCGCGGCGCCCGCGAGGATCGCGCCGACCGGGACGTCCGGGTAGTCGAGCGAATGCGGCACACCGGCGAACCAGTGCGGGGTGGTCTCGGAAGACGTCGCGCCCATCGTCGTCCCTTTCCAGAGGCTCATTCTAGAATCGCGTTCACCACTTTAGGAGAGGGACCGGGCGCCCCTGTGCGGCGGGTCGGGGCGGCGGGTCGGGGCGGCGGGTCAGCGCAGCAGCTCGATCACCGGCCCGAACTCGTCCAGGAACGGGCCGTGCACCGTCACGTGGGAGAAGCCGAACCGCTCGCGCCGCTCCCGCAACTGCTCGGCGATCTGCTCGTGCGTGCCGATGAGCGCGAACGGCGTGTCCAGCACCTCCTCGACGCTCATGTCCGGGACGCGGGCGTCCCGGATCCGCTCGGCCGCGGCCCGCCGGTCCGGGGTGACCTCGACGTGCTGGACGAGCACGTTCCACTCGATCGCGCCGGCCCGCTCCCCCGCGTGCGCGCGGGCGAACGCGACCCGCTCGGCCGCCTGCTCGGCCGTCCCCATCCGGAACGTCCCCGGCGGCGCGCCCTCGACCTGGTACATCCCCGCGATCCCGACGATGTCGGCGTGCTCGGCGGCGGCCCGCAGCACCGTGTCGCCGGTGCCGCCGACCAGCAGCGGCGGGCCGGAGCCGCCGAACCCCGAGCGCTGCACCGGCGCGAGGTCGGCGAGCCCGAAGTGCTCGGCCACCGGCCTGCGCTCGGCGTAGTCCGGACCGCCGAACAGCCGCCCGAGCTCCTCGATCAGCGCCGTCATCCGCTCGACGCGGTCGGCGAACGGCTCCCACGCGATCCCCGCCGCGTCGAACTCCCACTTCATGTGCCCCGCGCCGAGGCCGACCTCGACCCGCCCGCCGGTGAGCCGGTCGGCGGTCGCGATCTCGCGGGCCAGCAGGTGCGCGTTCCAGAAGGCGGCGTTCAGCACCAGCGTGCCGACCCGCAGCCGCTCGGTCGCGTCCGCCGCCGCGACCATCGTCGGGAACGGCGCCGGCGAGCCGAGGTGGTCGGGGACCTGCGCCACGTCGTAGCCGTACCGCTCGCCCCGCCGGCACCGCTCGACGAAGTCCCCGGGGGAGGCGATGTCGAAGAAGTTGAACCCGAACCGGAAGTCCCTCATGAGGCGATCATGCCGGGTCAGCCCGGGGTGATGAAGCCCGTCTCGTAGGCGAGGATGACCGCCTGCGTCCGGTCCCGCGCCTGGAGCTTGGCGAGGATGTTCCCGACGTGCGTCTTCACCGTCTGCGGGCTCACGAACAGCTCCCCGGCGATCTCGGCGTTGGAGCGGCCCTTCGCCACCAGCCGCAGCACGTCCGCCTCCCGCTCGGTCAGCTCGCCGTGCCAGCGCGCCGCCCGCCCGCCGGCCGGCGACGGCCCGTGCGCGGCGGCCAGCTCCCGGATCGCGGCCGGGAACAGCAGGCTGTCGCCGTGCGCGACCATCCGGACCGCCTGCAGGATCTCCTCCGGCCGCGTCCGCTTCAGCAGGAACCCGTTCGCGCCGGCCTTCAGCGCGTCGTAGACGTACTCGTCGTTCTCGAACGTCGTCACGACGATGATCCTCGGAGGCTCGCGGACGGTGTCCAGGATGTGGCGGGTCGCCTGGATCCCGTCGAGCCGCGGCATCCGCACGTCCATCAGGATCACGTCCGGGCGGAGCCGCGCCACCGCGTCGGGCACCTCCGCGCCGTCGGACGCCTCGCCGACCACGGCCAGGTCGTCCTCGGCGTTGATGATCGCCGCCAGCCCCGCCCGGATCAGCCGCTCGTCGTCGACCAGCAGCACCTTGATCGTCATGTCCCGGACCCTCTCACGAAGCACCGCCCGCACGGGCGGCGCTGCTCTCTCTCATGGAACGGCCGCGTCCGGTGGAGCGCGCCGCTCCGGGGACGGGCCACCGCCGCCCGCTCAGGAGACGCGGCCGAGCGGCAGCGACACGTGCATCCGCCAGCGGTCGCCGTCCGGCCCGGCCGTCATCTCGCCCCGCAGCACGGTGACGCGCTCGCGGATGCCGCCGAGCCCGCGCCCGCCACCGTGGCCCGCCCCCACGCCGCGTGCCCCCAGCGGATTGCTCATCTCCATCTCCAGCCGCTCCCCGGACACGCCGAGGCGCAGCCGCACCGGCACCTTGCCCGCGTGCCGCAGCGCGTTCGTCAGCCCCTCCTGGACGATCCGGTACGCCTCCCGGGAGACCGCCGCGGGCACGTGCTCGACCTGCGGGTCCACCTCCGAGTCGAGCCGCACCCCGGCGAGCCGCGTCTGCTCCAGCACGCGGCCGAGATCCTTCAGCGTGGGCTGCGGCGCCGGCCGGGACCGGTCCTCGCGCAGCAGCCCGAGCACGTGGTCGAGGTCCTCCAGCGCGGCGCGCGCCGACTCCTCGATCGCGCCGAGCGCCTCCCGGGCGAACTCCGGATCGGTGTCCAGGACGCGCCCGGCCGCGCCCGCCTGCAGCGTCACGACGCTGAGCGCGTGCCCCACCGAGTCGTGCAGCTCGCGCGCCAGCCGGTTGCGCTCGGCGAGCCGGACCGCCCGCGCCTCCAGCTCCGCGAGCCGCTCCGCGGCGGTCGGCCCGAGGAACCGCGGCGCCAGCCGCGCCAGCAGCGCGCCGCCCGCCACGATCAGGACGAGCAGCACCGCCACCCCGGCGATCCCGGCCGGCGGCGCCGCCCACTCCGCCCACGTCCCGGGCCGGGCCCACCGGCCGAGCAGCCGCTCGTCCCAGTCCACCAGCGGCGCCATGACCAGCACGAACGCGAACGGCGGCACGGCCAGGCTGAGCCCGCTGACGACCACCCCGGCGAACAGGTGCAGGGTGAACCACGCACCGGACCGCGTCCGGCTCTCCCAGGTCGCCGCCGGGCCGGGCGCCAGCGCCGCCGCCGGGCCCCGCAGCAGCTCCTTGGCCAGCGAGCTCTCCAGCAGCCGCACCGACGGGACGAGACCGGTGACGAACGCGGCGGCCGCCGGGAACACCAGCAGCGCCAGCACCCCCGCGCCCGGCCCGTTGAAGGGCAGGAGCGCGGCGAGGGTCATGCCGAGGAACCAGTACGGCATGAGCAGCGCACCGCCCACCACCAGGTGGGCCCAGCGCCGCCAGGTCGTCCGCTCGATCAGCGGATGCAGTGCACCGGCCACTCCCCGATCCTGGCAGAACGGCGCCGCCGCCCCCTCCCCCGCGCGACCGGCACGGCTCCCCCGCACGGGGGAGCCGCCCGCCACGCCAGCGGCGGCGTCACGCCTCGGGCTGCCGGGCGGCCTTGCGGTCCTGCCCGCCCGCGAGCCGGTCGCGCTCGGCGAGCTTGGCCAGGCGCGCGTTGTAGGCGGCGAGCTCGTCCTCCTCCGCGCCCGCCTCACCGCGCGCGGTGCGCTCGGCGGCGCGGTCGGCCTTGCGATCCATCCGGCGGGCCTGCCGCTGGTCGTCGGCGTACCACTGGAACGCCATCACCAGCAGGACGACGAAGGTCGGCACCTCGCCGAACGCCCACGCGATCGACCCGGCGGTGTGCTGGTCGTGCAGGATCCTGGTGCCCCACGGCGGGTTGACGGCGTTGTACCAGCCGGTCGCGAGCGCCTGGTTCAGGCTCATCAGCGCGATGCCGAAGAACGCGTGGAACGGCATGGTGACGAACAGCAGGAGCAGCCGCATCGGGTGCGGCAGCCGGCGCGGCGCCGGGTCGATGCCGAGCAGCACCCAGAAGAACAGGCAGCCCGACGCCAGGAAGTGCACCATCATCGCGATGTGCCCGAGGTGGTCGCCCATGAGCTTCTCGAACAGCGGCGTGAAGTACAGCGCGAACGTGCTGCCCATGAACAGGATCGTGGCGAACGCCGGATGGGCGACGAACCGGACGAACCGGCTGTGCAGCATCGCGGTGAGCCACTCGCGCGGGCCGCGGTCGCCGCGGATCCGGGCGGGCTTGAGCGCGCGCAGCGCCAGCGTCGTCGGCGCGCCGGCCACCAGGAAGATCGGCGTCAGCATGTTCAGCACCATGTGCTGCGCCATGTGCACGCTGAACAGGATCGGCGCGTACCGGGAGACGCCCGTCTGGGTGACGATGACGATCGTCAGCAGCCCGAAGAACCAGGAGACGGTGCGTCCGACCGGCCAGGAGTCGCCGCGCCGCCGCAGCCGCAGCACCCCCGCCAGGTACAGGCCGCCGAGCACGACGACCAGGACGCCGAAGAACAGGTCGAAGTGCCACAGCGTCGCGAGCCGCTCGAGGTTGATGTGCGGCGGCATGTCGAAGCCGAGCTGCGTCTTGATCGCCGACTCGGTGCCGGTCTCCGGTGGCGGCGCGGTGCGGGCGAGCGCGACGGCGAGGCCCATGGTGGCGGCCATGACGGCGGCCTCGACGGCGGCGAGCCGCGCGAACGCGCGCGGCCTGCGGTCGTGCAGCGCCGGGATCGTCCGCTCGCGGTGCCACCAGCCGAACCAGCCGAGCGCCGCGAACGCGATGATCTTGCCGAGGGCGAGCCGCCCGTAGTCGGTGGTGACCAGCTCCGACGGGTCCGGCAGCCGGGAGATCACGTTGACCATGCCGCTGGCGCCGACGGTGATGTAGCACCACAGCGCCATCCGGCTGAACCGCTCGGCCATGATCGGCAGCTTGTCGCGGCCGAGCAGCGCGTGCGCGCCGACGACCGCGAGGCCGCCGACCCACGGCGCGATCGCGGCGACGTGCAGCGCGACGCCGGTGACGGCGACCTCGTGGTTGGCGGCCGACGCGGAGTGCCCGGTGAGCGGCGGCGGCAGCAGCGCGATCCCGGCCATGGCCAGCAGCCCGAACGCGGCGGCCGGGGTGGTCGTGGTGCGCGCCAGCAGCGCCACCACGACGGCCAGCAGCACCACGATCATCAGCGCGGTGCCCTGCTCCAGCGAGCCGACGTAGCTGCTCAGCTCGTTGCCGCCGATCACCTCGGTGACCGGCTGGCCGAGCACGTCGGCGACGGTGAACACCAGCGTGGCCGCCGCGGCGGCGGCCCATCCGGCCGCCAGCCACGACGCCGCGCGCAGGTAGCCGACCGAGTCCCGGGACAGCTTCGGCGCGTCGCGCCCGCCCTCGACGGGCAGCAGCGCGGCGCCCGCGAGGAGCGCGCCGACGGTCAGCGCGGACAGCAGGTCCATCGCCGTCCGCGACGCGGGCAGCCCCCACCGGGTGGCGGCGCCGGCGTCCCCGATGCCGGGGATGACCTGCTCGGTCACCGCCCCGCCGAGGACGAGCGCGGCCACCAGGACCGCGGCCCCCGCCGCGACCGCCGCGGCGGCGGCGCGCAGCACGCGCAGGCCGCCCTCACTCACCGACGTTCCTCACTGCCAGACCCCGATCACTGGTGTTCGTCACTCACTCGCGGCGGCCGCCCCGTGCTTGCGCTTGGCCCGGTAGACGATGGCCACGCCGATGCCGATGCCGAGCAGGACGCCGACGCCGATCAGGCCCCAGGTCACCATCCCGGACCCGGAGTCGGACTCGGCGGCCTGCTGCTGGTCGATCTTGAGGGGCTGCTCGTTGCTGGTCGCGGCGGCGCCGGTCTGGTCGACCGCGCCCACGCCGCCCTTGGGAGCCGCCTGCGGCTGCTCCCCGGTGCTCCCGTCCCCGCCGGCGGCGGTCGCGGTGAAGGTGAGGCCGTCGGCCTGGACGGGGTGCCCGTCCGCGCCGACGACCCGGTAGGCGACCGTGTACGACCCGGCGGGCAGCGCGCCGGTCAGCTTCTGCGTGACCGTGGTGCCCTGGTGCTCGGCGGCGCCCGCCTGGAAGGCCTTGCCGTGCGCGTCCTTGACGATCACCTTGGCGTTGCTGATCTCGTCGCTGAAGACCAGCTTCACCTCGGTGACCGAGGCGGCGGACGCCCCCTTGCCGGGCGTGCTGCTCACCAGCTGGGTGTGGGCCAGCGCGGGGGTCGCGGTCAGGGCGCCGAGCGCGGCGGCGAGGACGGCGACGAGACCGAGGCGGCGCAGGGGCCCGCGGGTCGTGAGGGTTCTCATGGGTGGCCGGGTTCTCTAGGTGGAATCAGGGCCCTTCTAGCGTACTGACGCGGCGCCGATGGCACGTCCGGGGTCGGGGAAGGGCGTCAGAGCGTGCCCAAAGCGTGATCGCGGCCGTGCTCGGCGAACTCGGCGCGCAGAGCCTCGACGTGTCCGGCGGTCAGCGGCTCGTAGGCCAGGGCGCGGCCCGGGCGCACCCACACCCGCTGCCCGTCCGCCGGTTCCCACAGGAGGCGGCGGAGCGGCCGCTTGTGCACCTTCCCCGTCGCGGTCAGCGGCATCTGCCGGACGACCCGGACGAACCGCGGCGCCCACTTCGTCCCGAGGTCGGGCTGCGCGGCCAGAAAGGCGGCGAACCCGTCGGCGTCGAACGCGGTGCCGTCGTGCAACTCCAGCGCGGCCATCACCTGGTCGCCGGTGCGCGGGTCCGGGACGGGGTAGACGGCGCACATCACCACGGCGGGCCAGCGCGACAGGATCCGCTCGACCGGCGCGGCGGCGAAGTTCTCGCTGTCGACGCGGAGCCGGTCGGCGCCGCGCCCGGCGAAGTAGAAGTAGCCGGCCTCGTCGCGGTAGCCGAGGTCGCCGCTCCAGTACGTGCCGCCGCGGACCCGTTCGGCGTCGGCCTCCGGGTCCTTGTAGTAGCCCTCGAAGGCGGCGCCGGCGTTGAGCCCGGCGAGCTCGCCGATGGCCTCGCCGGGGTTGAGCAGGGCGCCGGAGGCGTCGAAGCGGGCCCGCGGGCACTCGCGGCCGGTGCCGGGGTCGAGCACGGCGACCTCGACGTCGGGCGGCGCGACGCCGAGCGCGTCGGGCGGCGAGTCCGGCGTCTTGCGCAGCGAGATCGCGCCCTCGCTGGAGCCGTAGCCCTCGATGATCCGGCATCCGAACCGGCGCGCGAACCCGGCCATGTCCTGGGCGGACGCCTCCGTGCCGAACGCGCACCACAGCGTGTTGTCGTGGTCGTCGGGCCGCTCGGGGGTGGCGAGGATGTAGGCGAGGGCGCGTCCGACGTAGTTGAAGTAGGTCACGCCGAACCGGCGCACGTCGGGCAGGAAGCCGGACGCGGAGAAGCGGCGGCGCAGCGCGACGGTGGCGCCCGCGTGCACGGCCATCGCGAGGTTGGCCATCACCGCGTTGCCGTGGAACAGCGGCATCGCGACGTAGGTGACGGAGTCGCGCTCGATCCCCATCATCGCGGACCGCTCCGCGATCGCGGCGAGCCGTCCCTGCCCGCAGGCGACCGCCTTCGGCGCCCCGGTCGACCCGGACGTGAACAGGAGCAGCAGCCGGTCGTCCGGCCGCGCGCCAGGGTCGCCGGGGTCGCCGCGGTCCGCCCCGTCCGCCGCCCTGCCCGCCGCTCTGCCCGCCGCTCTGCCCGCCGCCGCACGCAGCGACGCCTCGTACGCGGCGGAGTCGACGACGAGGATCCGGTCCGCCGGGAACTCCTCGCCGAGCGCGTCCAGCAGCGGGAGGTGGGCGGTGTCGGTGACGATCAGGTCGCAGTCGGTGTGCCGGACGTCGGCGGCCAGCTCGGCGCCGCGCCGGGTCGGGTTGACGCCGACGACGGTGGCGCGGCCGAGCGCCGCGGCGAAGATCCAGAACACGTACTCGGGGACGTTCTCCAGCAGCACCCCGACGTGCCGGGGGCGGCCGGGCGGCTCGGGGCACGCGTCCGGCAGCAGCGCGGCGCGCGTCCGGGCGGCCGCCACGGCCTGCGCCCAGCTGTAGGTCTCGTCCTCGAACCGGAGCGCGGGGTGCCCGTCACCGGCCCGTTCCAGCAGAAGGTCCGCGAAGGTCGGGCTCGCCACGTCCGCGACACTGCCACCCAAGCTTTTGCTTGGTCAAGGGCGGACGATCAATTGCACCCGCAGTCGCAGTCACAGCAGTCGCAGCCGTCACAGCAGTCGCAGTCGCAGCAGTCGCAGCCGCTGCAGCAGTCGCAGCCGTCGCAGCAGTCGTCGCAATGCCGGGTGCACCAGCAGCGGTCCCCGCAGTCCTTGCCGTGGTGCTCGCTCCAGTCGGGCTGGAACACCCCGCAGGTCAGGCACACCGCCGTCCCGGTGAAGCACGGGATCGGCCATCCCGGGCGGCGCCCCGGCGGCCGGTGCCCGAAGTTCGCGCCGCCGCCTCCCCCGCCGCCGTGCGGCGGGAACCAGCCGCCGCCGTCGCCGTGGCCGCCGCCGTGCTGGGGCGGGTACCCGTGCTGGGGCGGATAGCCGTGCTGGGACGGGTCGCCGGGCGGCGGGTACTGGCCGGGCGGCGGGTACTGGCCGGGCCGGTACGGCGGCTGCTCCGGACCGGGCGGGTAGGCGGCGAAGACCCGGTCGACCGACCGGCGGACCTCCCGGTCCAGCAGCGCCCGGACGAGGCGCGGCCGCTCCATCTCCAGGTCGGCCAGGGCGAGCCGCAGCCCGTGCAGCGCGTCGTCGGCGTACCGGCGGGCCTCGGCGGGCGTCGTGCCGGTGGCCAGGAGCGGGTTGAACGCGCCCGCCGCCGCGTCGTCGGCGACGTCCTCGACGGCGTCGATCAGGTGCGCGAGGCGGCCGAAGTGGCGGCCCGCCTCCGCCAGCGTCTCGGCGTTGCCCTCCTTGCCGGCGAGGACCGCGGTGTGCGCGAACACGGCCGCGACGGCCGTCTCGGTGGGCTCGGTGAGGTCGAGCAGCCGCAGGCCCGGCTCGGCCTCCAGCACAGCCTGCCGGGCGACGGCCTCGCGCAGCACCGACGGGTCGAACCCGACGGCGGCGCCCGTCCGCGCGCCCGCCGCGTCCCAGCGGGAGGCGGCCCGGCCCGCGGCGGCGGCGACCAGCCGGCGCGCGTACGCGCCGTCGCCGTCCGCGACGTGGTCGCGGGTCTTCCCGGCGGCGAGCAGCAGCGACGCGGCCGCCGCCAGCCGCGCGCCCTCCGCCTTCGCGGTCACGACCTCGGCGGTCTTCATCCCGCGCAGCGCGCAGGGCCCGGCCTTGCGGCGCGGCGACAGCTCCGGCGCCTGCGCCTCCACCAGCACGGAGACGAGCAGCCCGTCGTAGTTGGTGACGAGCCGCGCCGCCTGGCCGTGCTCGGCCCGCAGCGTCAGGCACAGCCCGCACAGGTGCGCCATCCAGTCCTTGAAGAGCGTCCCGCACAGCGCGTGCTTGCAGGGACGGACCACACCGAACACCGATATCTCCCCGTTTCAGGCGTCTCGCAGCATTGACTCACGGACGCAGCGGCGCCCGGGACGGTTCGCCCCAGAAGATCCGGGATTCGTCGCGGTCAGACTCCGACGCAGGTCAGGGCGCGGCGGTAGGCGGCCATCCGCGGCTCCCGCGTGCCCGTCTCGGCGAGCACCTCGGCGAGGTCGAACCACGCCTGCGCCGCCTCCCGCGAGGACTCCATGTCCTCCAGGCACGTCGCGGCCCTCGTGAGGACCTCCACCGCGCGGTCGCGGTCGCCGAGCCGCACGCACGCCTCGCCGAGCACGGTCAGCGCGCCCGCCGTGACCCGGCGCGGCGCGTCCCCGAGCAGCTCCAGGGCGTCCTCGGCGAGCCGCACCGCCTCCGCCGGGCGGCCGAGCGCGGTCTCCGCGCGGGCCAGCTCGGTCAGGCACCGGGCCACGTCGATCTCCCCGGCGGAGCCGGCGTTGATCTCCCCGCTCACCCGGGCGAGCAGCTCGCGGGCCTGCACCGCCTGGTCGGGCCGGGCGCGCAGCAGCAGCCCCGCGTAGACGACCCGGAGCCGGTTGAGGTCGCGCGGGTCCTCGCCGTCGCCGGCCAGCAGCAGCGCCCGCTCGGCGAGCCCGACGCCCTCCTCGTACTCGCCGCGGATCTGCGCGACGTTGGCGGCCTCCCAGTAGGCGACCGTGCGGGCCCGGGCGCTGCCGATCCGCTCGGCCCGCTCGACCAGCTGGCCGGCCAGCTGCCGGGCGCGGACGAGGTCGCCGCGCTCGATGAAGGCGGCCAGCAGCGCCGCGCCGAGGTGCACGGCGGCGTCGGTGGAGTCGGCGCCGGTCGCGATGAGGTGCCGCAGCGCCTCCTCGGCGGCCTGCACGCCCGCGCTGATGTCGCCGCGCTCGCGCAGGCAGCGGCTCAGCGCGACGTGCACCCGCGCCCAGTGGTCGAGGTCGGCCTCGGCGGACGCCTCCTCGGTCAGCGCGCGCAGCCCGGCGATCGCCTCCTCCAGCTCGCCCGCCGCCTCCAGCGCGAGGGCGTGCCCCCAGCGGGCCTGGTGCAGCATCTCCGGCAGCGCGACGGCGTCGGCGTTGGCCAGCACCTCGGCGAACCGGGCCCGCGCCTCGGCCGCGGCGCCGTTGCGCAGCGCGATCTCGGCGTAGTCCAGGGTGACGCGCAGCTCGTCCACGACGTCCTCGCTGACGCCGCTGACGAGGTAGGTCGCCGAGCAGTTCAGCTTCACGGCGAGCAGGTCGACCACGCTCGGGGCGGGGACCCGCTTGTCGCTCTCGATCAGCGAGATGTAGCTGTCGGACAGCTCGGGGAAGGCCAGCTGCGCCTGGCTCACGCCCTGCCTGATCCGCAGGGCGCGGATGCGCTGCCCCAGTGTCTCCCGGTCCATGTGACCCCGCTCTTCCTTGTGGTCGCCTACAGGGTGCTCGCCGGACGCGTCGCGCGCAGGGCGAGGAAGAAGTCGACTCGGTCCTCAAGTGTGCCGAGGTCCCGGCCGGTGAGGTCCTCGATTCGGCGGATTCGGTACCGAAGCGTGTTCACATGGACGTGCAGCCGGGTCGCGCTCCGGCTCCACGACCCCGAGCAGGCCAGGAACACCTCCAGGGTGTGCACGAGCTCGGCCTGCCTGCTGCTGTCGTACTCCTCCAGCGGGCCGAGCATCCGCTCGCGGAACGACCAGCGCGTCCGCTCCGGGACGGCGGCCAGCAGCAGCGCGTAGGAGTCCGCGTAGGCGTCCCGTTGCGCTTCGGGGGCCGGCGCGTCCGCCGAGTCTCGCATTCGCACCATGGCAGGCTATAGCGGACCGTTCCCGTCACGCAGCGCTGGTCCTGAACCACATCCCGGCACCGGGCGCCGCGCGGCGCCCGGTGCCGGGGCCGGCCGCCGGGGCGGGCCGCCCCGCGGGCCGCACCCCGGGCGCCCCGCCGGTCAACAGAGGAGGCCCCAGGACGGTCGGAAGCAGG
>NZ_JBEPCJ010000064.1:0-27010 GCF_040299565.1 Spirillospora sp. NPDC000708 | reverse complement strand
CCCCGGGCCGGCAAGCGGGCCCCGCCCCCGCCCCCCCCCGGTGCCCCCCCCCCCCCCCCCGCCCCGGGCCCCGGCGCGGCCCCGGGGCCCGGGCCCGTCCGCGGGGACGGGCCGCACCGGTGGACGACGCCGGGCCGCCCGGCGGCTAACCTGTGCTCGCACTTTCCGGGAACGACGCTGGTGAAGGCGGAGCACGCGCGAATGTCCAAGATCAACACGGCAGGGGCCGACGCATCACCGCCGGCCGGCGGGCGCGGGCCGCTGGACCGGCTGTTCGACCTGACCGCCCGGCGGACCACGGTGGCGCGCGAGCTGCGCGGCGGCGTCACCACGTTCTTCGCCATGGCCTACATCATCCTGCTGAACCCGATCATCCTCGGCGGGGCCAAGGACGTCACCGGCGCGACGCTGTCGATCCCGCAGCTGACCACGATGACCGCGCTGTCCGCCGCGATCACCACGGTGATCATGGGCCTGGTCGGGAACGCGCCGCTGGCCCTCGCCGCCGGCCTCGGCATCAACGCGGTGGTGGCCTTCCAGGCGGCGCCGGTGATGACCTGGCCGCAGGCGATGGGCCTCGTGGTGATCGAGGGCGTGATCATCGTGCTGCTGGCGCTCACCGGCGTCCGCGAGCGGATCATGAACTCGATCCCGCTGGCGCTCAAGCACGCCATCGCGGTCGGCATCGGCGCGTTCATCGCGCTGGTCGGGCTGTACGACTCCGGGTTCGTCACCTCGAGCAAGACCAGCCCGCCGCTGTCGCTCGGCACCGGCGGGCGGCTGGAGACCCTGCCGACGCTGGTCTTCGGCCTCACCCTGCTGCTGATGATCGTGCTGTACGTGCGGAGGGTGCCCGGCGCCATCCTGATCAGCATCATCGCCGGCACCGTGCTCGCGGTGGTCATCCAGTCGTACGCGTCGGTGCCGGACGGCGGCTGGGGCGTGGTCACCCCGGACCTGCCGCACAAGGTGTTCGCCACGCCCGACTTCGGGCTGTTCGGGAAGGTCGACCTGTTCGGCGGGTTCGGCCGGGCGGGCGTGATCACGGCGCTGGTGGTGCTGTTCACCCTGGTGCTGTCCGGGTTCTTCGACGCGATGGGCACCATCCTCGGCATCAGCGACGAGGCCGGCCTGACCAACGAGCGGGGCGAGGTGCCGCGGCTCGGCCGGATCCTGTCGGTGGACGGCCTGTCCGCCGCGCTCGGCGGCGTGACCAGCTCGTCCGCCAACACCGTGTTCGTCGAGTCGGCGGCGGGCGTCGGCGAGGGCGCCCGGACCGGCCTGGCCAACATCGCGACAGGCGCGCTGTTCGCGCTCACCCTGTTCCTCACCCCGCTCGCCGCGGTCGTGCCCGCGCAGGCCGCCGCGCCGGCGCTGGTGGTGGTCGGCGCGCTGATGATGACGCAGGTCGCCAAGGTGACGTGGGACGACCTGGAGATCGCGATCCCGGCGTTCCTCACCATCGTGCTGATGCCGTTCACCTACTCGATCACCATCGGCATCGGCGGCGGGGTGGTCACCTACGCGATCATCAAGCTGGCCCGCGGCAGGCTGCGCGAGGTGTCGGTGTGGCTGTGGCCGGTGGTGGTCCTGTTCCTGCTGTTCTTCGCGATTCACCCGATCGAGACGTGGCTCGGGGTGAAGTAGGGGCGGGGGCCCGCGAGATTCTCACGCGAATGTCGGCGCATTTGGAAGTCTCGGACACGCTTGCGGGTGTCAAATAGTGCCGTCATGGCGTAAGCAGAAGGTAGGGCCTTACCCCCAGGCGTGAAAGGCGTGGCTGTGGTGTCCGCGGACCGTCCCCCCGACCCTCCCGCGCACGGCCACGTCCTGCTCGCGCCCGGGCGGTTCCCCGGCGCGCTGACCGCCGCGCAGGTGGCCCGCCACCTCGCCGCCGGGCTGCGCCGCGCCCGCCCGGACGTCCCGCTCGTCGAGCTGCCCGTCGCCGACGGCGGGGACGGCACCGTCGAGGCGGCGGTCGCGGCGGGCTGGCGCCGCGTCGAGGTCGAGGTCTGCGGGCCGACCGGCCGGCCGGTGACCGCGCGGCTGGCGCTGCGCGACCGCACCGCGGTGGTGGAGCTGGCGGAGGCGTCGGGGCTGCGCCGGCTGCCGGGCGGCAAGCCGAGCCCGCTCACCGCGTCCAGCCTCGGCACCGGGCAGCTGATGGCGCACGCGCTGCGGCTCGGCGCGCGGCGGATCGTGCTCGGGCTCGGCGGCGGCGCCTGCACCGACGGCGGCGCGGGGCTCGTCCAGGGGCTCGGCGGGCGGCTGCTGGACGCGCTCGGCAAGGACCTGCCGCCCGGCGGGGCGGCGCTGCGCTCGCTGCACGCGCTGGACCTGCGCGCCCTGCCCGACCTGACGGGCGTCGAGGTGGTCGTCGCGGGCGACTCCGCGGGCCCGCTGCTCGGCCGGGGCGGCGCCGCCGCGCTGGACGGTCCGCCGCGCGGCGCGACCCGCGACGAGGTCCGGGTGCTGGACGCGGGGCTGCGCCGCTGGGCCGACCTGGCGGAGGCGGCGTCCCGCCGCGCCGCCCGGGACCTGCCGGGCGCGGGCGCGGCCGGCGGCGTCGGGTTCGCCGCGCTGGCCTTCCTCGGCGCGACGATCGAGCCGGGCGCCGCGCTGATGCTGGACCTGCTCGACCTCACCGGCCGCGCGCGCGGCGCGCACCTGGTCGTGACCGGCGAGGGCACCCTCGACACCCGGTCGCTGCGCGGCACCGCGCCGATCGGCGTCGCGCGCGCCGCCGCCCGGGCCGGCGCACCGGTGATCGCGGTGGCCGGGCGCCGCGGGCTGACCGGCGAGCGGCTGCGCAAGGCGCGGATCCAGGCCGTGTACGCGCTGGACGACATCGAGCCGGACGCCGAGCGCCGCGTCCGCCGGGCCGGGCCGCTGCTGGAGCAGCTGACGGTCGCGATCGCCGACGAGTGGCTGCCCGAGCCGCGCCGCTGAGCGGCGGCCGCCGGACGCCGGCCGCGGAACGCAAACCGCCGGGCGGAAACCGCCGAACTACATTCGACAGTTTCCGGACGGAGGGCTGGACCGCCGTCTAGGATCATGGGCGGCGGCGGCATCAGAGAACTCCACAGCGGCACGAGGCGGGCGCACATGGCGGATGAGCAGCAGTACGACTGGGCATCACTCGGCATCGACGTGACGAAGCCGAGCATCGCGCGAACCTATGACGTCGTCCTGCGCGGCAAGGACAACTTCGAGGTCGACCGCGCGTTCGTGGACGAGATCGTCAAGATCGTCCCCGAGATCTACGACGTGGCCGCCTACAACCGGCAGATCCTCGGCCGCGGCGTGCGGTACCTGGCCGGCGAGGCGGGCCTGCGCCAGTTCCTCGACCTCGGCTCCGGGCTGCCGACCGTGCAGAACACCCACCAGGTCGCCCAGTCCGTCGCGCCGGAGTCCCGCGTCGTGTACGTCGACAACGACCCGATCGTGCTGGCGCACGGCCGCGCGCTGCTCGCCGAGAACGATCGCACGACCGTCGTCACGGCCGACGTCCGCGAGCCGGAGGAGATCCTCGCCAACGAGGAGGTGCGCCGGCTCCTCGACCTCGACCGCCCCGTCGGGGTGCTGCTCGTCGGCATCCTGCACCACCTGCACGACGACGAGAAGCCGCAGCGGGTCGTCGACACGCTGATGGACGCGGTGCCGTCCGGCAGCCACCTGTTCATCACGAGCTTCTGCGCGTCCAGCCAGGAGGCGGTCGACGCCGAGGTGCAGTACCAGGGGCTGCTCGGCACCGGCCGGTTCCGCACCCCCGAGGAGATCGAGCGCTGGTTCGCCGGCCTGGAGCTGCTGGAGCCGGGCGTGGTCCCGCTGCCGCTGTGGCGGCCGGACGGGCCCGTCCCGAACGAGCTGACCGTCGGGCACCGGCTCATGTACGGGGGCATCGCCCGCAAGCCCTGATCCGGGCCCGCGCCGACCTGCGGCGCTTTACACGTTGTCATCGAACGGGACGATGACTTTGCATCCTGCACATGGCACGGAGGGGTCCCCGCACCGCACCCTGTAGGCGTGCGCACCGGCGTACGCCCTGGTCAGCGTTGACGGAGGATCCCCCGTGAAGATCGGCGTCCCACAAGAGATCAAGAACCACGAGTACCGGGTGGCCATCACCCCGGCGGGCGTGCACGAGCTCACCCGGCACGGCCACGAGGTGTACGTCGAGCGCGGCGCCGGTCTCGGCTCGGCCATCCCCGACGAGGACTACACCGCCGCCGGGGCCAAGATCCTCGACGGCCCGGACGAGGTGTGGGCCGAGGGCGACCTGATCCTCAAGGTCAAGGAGCCGATCGCCGCCGAGTACCACCGGATGCGCGCCGGCCAGACCCTCTTCACCTACCTGCACCTCGCCGCGTCCCGCGAGTGCACCGACGCGCTGCTGTCCGCCGGCGTCACCGCGATCGCCTACGAGACCGTCCAGCTGCCGGACCGGTCGCTGCCGCTGCTCGCCCCGATGTCGGAGGTCGCCGGACGGCTCGCCCCGCAGGTCGGCGCGTACAACCTCATGGCGTCCAACGGCGGCCGCGGCGTGCTGCCGGGCGGCGTGCCCGGCGTCGCCCCCGCGAAGGTCGTCGTGATCGGCGGCGGCGTCTCCGGGCTCAACGCCGCGCAGATCGCCGTCGGGATGGGCGCCGACGTCACCGTCCTGGACCTCAACGTCGACCGGCTCCGCCACATCGACGCGATCTACCAGGGCCGGATGCGGACGCTGGTGTCCAACGCCTACCTGGTCGAGCAGGAGGCCCGCGCCGCCGACCTGGTGATCGGCGCCGTGCTGATCCCCGGCGCCAAGGCGCCGAAGCTGATCTCCAACGACCTCGTCGCCGCGATGAAGTCCGGCTCGGTGCTGGTCGACATCGCCATCGACCAGGGCGGCTGCTTCGAGGACTCCCGCCCCACCACGCACGACGCCCCCACCTACAAGGTGCACGGCTCCACGTTCTACTGCGTCGCGAACATGCCCGGCTCGGTGCCCAACACCTCGACGTACGCGCTCACCGGCGTCACCCTCCCCTACGCCCTGCAGCTCGCCGAGAAGGGCTGGCGCCGCGCGCTCCACGAGAACGCCGCCCTGGCCAAGGGCCTCAACACCCACGCCGGCGAACTCGTCTACGACCACGTCGCCGAGGCCCACGGCCTCCCGTACACCCCCCTCTCCTCGATCCTCGACTGACCGGTCCCCGCCGGTCCGTCCGTCGTCACGGGGTTCCCGGGAGCCGCCCCCAGGGCATTAGGGTGGGGCGCATGGGGGAGCTGATCTTGCTGAGGCACGGCGAGACCGAGTGGAGCCGGGACCGGCGCCACACCGGACGCACCGACCTGCCGCTGACGGCGCGCGGCGAGGAGCAGGCGCGGGCGCTTCCCCCGCTGCTGGCCCCGCGGCACATCGTCCGCGTGCTGGCCAGCCCGGCCGAGCGGGCCCGCCGCACCGCCGAGCTCGCGGGCCTGACGGTGGACGAGACGGACCCCGACCTGTGGGAGTGGGACTACGGCGGCTACGAGGGGATCACGACCGCCGAGATCCGTGAGGACCGGCCCGGCTGGTACCTCTGGAAGGACGGTGTGGTCCCGGGGGACGCGGAGCACCCCGGCGAGACCGTCGAGCAGGTCGGGAAGCGGACCGACGCGGTGCTCGCCCGGGTGCGGCCGCTGCTGGCGGAGGGCGACGTGGCGCTCGTGGCGCACGGGCACGTGCTGCGCGTGCTGACCGCCCGCTGGCTGGGGCTGGAGCCCGCGCTCGGACGGGCGTTCGCGCTCGCCACCGGGACGCTGTCGCTGCTCGGGACCGAGCACGGCCACCCCGTGATCACCTCGTGGAACGTCCCGGCCGATCCGACCGCATAAAATACCCCTTGGGGGATCTCCCCCGGCGGGGCGTCCCAGGGGCCCGCGCGGCCCCGGAGTGATTGCGAGGACGGAGATGGCGACCAGCGAGACCCCCACCCGCGGGTACACGGCCACCAAGGACCAGCTGCAGACCCGGCTGGCCCGGATCGAGGGGCAGGTCCGCGGCATCGACCGCATGGTGGCCGACGACCGCTACTGCATCGACATCCTCACCCAGATCAGCGCCGTCCAGGCGGCCCTGGACAAGGTCGCGCTCGGGCTGCTGGACGGGCACGTCCGGCACTGCGTGGCGGAGGGGACGCAGGAGGGCAAGGGCGAGGAGATGTCCACCGAGCTGATGGCGGCGGTCGGGCGGCTCATGCGCCGCGGCTGATGCCGCCGCAGAGCGGGTCGTCCTTCCCGGCCCGCTCCATCATCTCCACCAGCGTCCGCCAGCCGTGCAGGAAGTGCTCGCGCTCGGCGGGGCCGAGCGCCTCCAGCGTCATCCGCAGCGGCCGCAGGCGCCGCCAGGCGAACCGCTCGACGAGCGCGCGGCGCTCCTCGTGCAGGCTGACGATCATGCGGCGGCGGTCCCGCTCGTCCGGGCGCCGGTCGACGAAGCCGCCGCGCTGCAGCTCGCCGACGAGCTGGCTGACGGTGGCGGGGCTGAGCGCCATGTGCCGGGCGAGGACGCCGACCGGGACCGGGCCGTTCAGCACCAGGCCGATCAGCACGGGGACGTGCCGCGGGCCGAGACCGGCCGCCTTCACCATCCCGATCAGCTCTTCGGCCTCCTCGTGCGCCCTGCGGCCCTTCATGCCGCGGAACATCCGGCCCATGATCTGGACCATCGCCTCCAGGTCGGCGTCCACGGCGGCGTCTCCGGTGCCCGTGCGGGCCGGCGCGCCGTCCGGCGCGCCCTCGGCCGTGGCGGACGGGCCTGATTTCCCGGACATACCTTGAATTTCAACACATTCCGTGTTGCAGTGTAAATACGTTGAACTTCAAGGCGTTTCAAGCTTTTCACAACGGGGACACGGGGCAACCGGAGCACACCTGAGGGGGCCGACCATGGCCGAGAGCCCGCCCACCGATCTCGCGCCGCCGGGCGCGTCCGCCGCGACCGAGCGCCTGGATCCGCAGGTCATCCTGCTCGGTCTGGTCATCGTGTCCGGGACCGTCATGGCGATCCTGGACACCACCATCGTCAACGTGGCCCTGCAGACGCTCGGCAAGGACTTCCACGCGAGCCTGTCCACGATCCAGTGGACGATCACCGGGTACACGCTGGCGCTCGGCACGGTGATCCCGATCACCGGCTGGGCGGTCGACCGGTTCGGCGGCCGCCGGGTGTGGATGCTGTCGATCGTGCTGTTCGTCGCCGGGTCGGTGCTGTCGGGCGCGTCCTGGAACATCCAGTCGCTCATCGTCTTCCGCGTCCTGCAGGGGCTCGGCGGAGGCATGCTGATGCCGACCGGCATGGCCATCCTCACGATGGCCGCCGGGCCGCGGCGGATGGGCCGCATCATGAGCATCGTGGGCGTGCCGATGCTGCTCGGCCCGGTGCTCGGCCCGGTGATCGGCGGCTGGCTGGTCGAGGACGTCGACTGGCGCTGGATCTTCTTCGTGAACCTGCCGGTCGGCGCGCTCGCCTTCGCCCTCGCCTGGTGGAAGGTGCCGCACGAGCAGGAGGGGCAGGGCGGGGGCGGCTCCTCGGCGCTGGACCTGCGCGGGCTGTTCCTGCTGCCGCCGGGGTTCGCGCTGCTGATCTACGGGCTGTCCACCGCCAACAGCAACGGCGGCTTCGGGAGCACCTCGACGATCGCGTGGCTGCTCGCCGGCGCCGTCCTGGTCGTGCTGTTCGTGCTGCACAGCCTGCAGCGGCGGGAGCGCTCGCTGATCGACGTGCGGCTGTTCGCCGACCGGACGTTCGCGACCGCGTCCGTCGCGGTGTTCCTCGTCGGCATCGCGCTGATGGGCTCGATGCTGCTGATCCCGCTGTACTACCAGACCGCCCGCGGCGAGGGCGCCCTCGCCGCCGGGCTGCTGCTGGCCCCGCAGGGCCTCGGCGCCGCCACCGCGATGCCGTTCTCCGGCGTCATCACCGACAAGCTCGGCGCCGGCCGCATCGTGCCGTTCGGCATCGTGCTGCTGGTGGTCGGGACCATCCCGTTCGCGCTGGTCGGCGCCGACACCTCCTACTGGTTCCTCGGCGCCGCCCTGTACGTCCGGGGCCTCGGCCTCGGCTGCACCATGATGCCGACGATGTCGGCCGCGCTGACCACGCTGGCCCGCTCGGCGGCGTCGCGGGCGAGCAGCACGCTGAACATCCTCGTCCAGCTCGGCGGCTCGGTCGGGGTGGCGCTGCTCGCCGTCATCCTGTCCCGCCAGATCAGCTCGCGGCTCCCGCAGGTGGGCGGCAAGGGAGGCGGCGCGGGGGTCGGCCAGATCCCCGACCAGATCCGCCAGCAGGTGGCGCCGAAGCTCGCGGACGCGTTCGGCACGACGTTCTGGGTCTCGATGGTCCTCACCGCGGTGCTGATCGTCCCGGCGTTCCTGCTGCCGAAGCACGGCACGCACGCCGGCGACGGGCCGGGCGCCCCTGCGGGCGACGCTCCCCCGCCGATGGCCTGACCCGCGCCGCAGACCGCGCCCGGGGACCGTCGCCGCAGACCGCGCCCGGGGACCGTCGCCGCAGACCGCGCCCGGAACCGCGCCGGAAGGGTCAGGACGCCATGGTCCAGGTGGCCGGGTCCGCCCCGTGCTCGCGCGTGAGGCGCCTGGCCCGCCGGGCGTCCGGCGAGTACCGGAACCGCTCCGGGACGGCGTGGGTGGTCCGGTACAGGCCCTTGAGCGCCAGCGTCGCGGCGAGGTCGGACGTCGGCAGGCCCGGCAGCCCGTACATCCGGCGGGCCCAGCGCGGCAGCGTCGACACCACCAGCATCGCGACGCCCGGCGCGGCGAGCTTCAGCGGCACCAGGTGCTGCGGGACGGCCGGGCTGAACATCCGCTTCAGCCCCTCGCGGGCCTCCCGGCACGCGAAGATCCGCCGCCGCATCTCCTCGTAGTAGTCCTTCATCTCGGCGACCGAGCCGGGCACGTCCGCCGGGTCGAGGCCGACGACGGCGGCGGCGCGGCGCTGCTCGTCGACGAACGCGTCGGCGTCGGCGGAGGTCAGCGGCACGCCGGCGCGGCGCGCCACGTCCAGGTAGGAGTCGACCTCCCCCATGTGCACCCAGAGCAGGTTCTCGGGGTCGTCCACCGGGAACGTCTCGCCGGTGCGCAGGTCGAGGCCGGTGAGCTTGGAGTGCAGCTTGCGGACGCGGCGGCCCACCCGCTCGACCTCCGCGTGCGTCCCGTAGGTGCGCACCCGCACGAACTCGACCGTCCGGCCGAGCCGCGCCCAGGCCGCGTCGGGGTTCATCAGCTCGGAGTTCTGCGCCGTGCCCCACATCGTGCGGGGATGCAGGGCCTGCAGCAGCAGTGCCCGGATCCCGCCGACGATCAGCACCGGTTCGCCCATCACCTGCCAGGTCACCGAGCCCGGACCGAACAGGCCGTGGTCCTCGTCGTCCCCGGCGCCGCCCTCCCGGACCCCGAACTCCTCGCGCACGTCGACCGCCTTCCTCTCCGCGGCCGAGGAAACCACGCCGGCCACGGTAAATGAAGACTTACCCGGCTATGGCGTGCGTCACACGGATCCGGGGCGGTCCGCGGCGTCCGGTCCCGCTCAGTCCTCGGGCTCGTCCACCGCCTCGTCGCGCTCGCCCGGCTCGGTCTGCTCGGCGACCCAGGCGAGGTAGTCCAGGCTCCCCGCCACCACCGGCGTCGCGATGATCTCCGGGGTGTCGTAGGAGTGCAGGTCGGTGATCAGGGTCGCGAGCTCGTCGAACCGGTCGGCGGTGGTCTTGAACACCACCATCCACTCCTCGGCGGTCTCGATCTCGCCCTCCCACCAGTAGGTGCTCGCGATCGGGCCGACGAGCTGGGCGCACGCGGCGAGCCGTTCGGCGACCGCCGACCGGGCCAGCCCGGCCGCCTCGGACCGGGCGTCGGTGGTGGTCGTCACCTGCACGTAAGACTCCGCCATGACCCCACTATTTCCCGCTCGGGAGTCCCGCACGCCCCCGCGGCGTCACGGGCGGGCCGGGCGCACGACCAGGGCGCTGCCGCCGCCGCGCCGGACCGGCTCGGCGACCGCCTGGACGAGTCCGGGCGCCAGGAACTCCAGCCCGGTGGCCGCCCCGATCACGCCCGCAGGCGGGCCGGGGAACACCTCCAGCCGGTGCCCGCGCGCCGCGAGCGCCTTGCCGTACTTGTCGATGAACGCCTGCTCGGCGAAGACCTGCGGGGTGTTGCGCTGGGTGGCGCGCGGCGCCGCCAGCGCGGTGGGCAGGTCCATGCCGAGGTCGAGCCGGTCCACCAGGATCTGCAGCACGGTCGTGATGATCGTCGAGCCGCCGGGCGTGCCGAGCGCGAGCTTCGGCCGCCCGTCCTTGAGCACGATCGTCGGCGCGATGCTGCTGCGCGGCCGCTTGTGCGGGCCGGGCAGGTTCGGGTCGGGCAGGCCGCCCGGCGCGGACGGCGCGAACGAGAAGTCCGTCAGCTCGTTGTTCAGCAGGAACCCGCGGCCCGGGACGGTGAGGGCGCTGCCGCCGAACTGCTCGATCGTGACGGTGTAGGAGGCGACGTTCCCCCACTTGTCGGCGACGACGAGGTGGGTCGTCTGCGGTCCCTCGGCGGCCAGCACCCGGGTCTGGGTGCCGGACGGGACGCACGGCTGGTACTGCCCGTCCGGGCTGCCGGGCGGTACGGGCGCGGCGGCGGCCTGGTCCGGCTTGATCAGGCAGGCGCGCTCGCGGGCGAACCCCTGCGACAGCAGCTCGTCCAGCGGCACCTTCACCTTCGCGGGGTCGCCGACGTAGGCGCCGCGGTCGGCGTAGGCGAGCTTCGACGCCTCCAGGTAGTAGTGCAGCGCGGTGACGGGGTCGCGCGGGTCGAGCCGGAAGTTTCCGAGGATGTTGAGCGCCTCGCCGACCGTGGAGCCGCCGGACGACGACGGCGGTTCGCCGTACACGTCGTACCCGCGGTAGGACACGTGCGTGGGCTGCTTGGGCAGCGCCTTGTAGGCGGCGAGGTCGCTCGTCTTCAGGACGCCGGGGCGCACCACGCGGGTGGCCTTCGGGTCGACCGGCGGCTTGGTCACCGTCCGGACGATCTCCTTGCCCAGCTCGCCGCGGTACAGCCAGCCGATGCCGTGCTCGGCGAGCCGCCTGTAGGTGTTCGCGAGGTCCGGGTTCTTGAACACCGACCCCACCGCGGGGGGTTTCCCGCCGGGCAGGAACAGCTCGCGGGTCGGGACGATGTCGCGGAAGCGCGCCTCGTTCGTCGCGGTCTGGTCGTAGAACTCCTGGTCCACCACGAAGCCGTGCTCGGCCACCTTGATCGCGGGCTGCAGCAGCGCGCCCAGCCCGCGGGTGCCGAACCGGTGCAGCGCCAGGTCCCACTGGGCGAGGGTGCCGGGCACGCCGACGCTGAGCCCGCTGGTGACGGCGTCGTTGAAGGAGAGCGGCTTGCCGGTCTCCGGGTCGATGAAGTAGTCCTCCTTCATCGACGCCGGGCCGAACTCGCGGCCGTCCAGCGCGTACACCTTGCGGTCCTTGGCGCTGTAGTACGTCATGTAGCCGCCGCCGCCGATGGCCGAGACGTACGGCTCGGTGACGCCGAGGGTCGCGCCCGCCGCGACGGCGGCGTCCATCGCGTTGCCGCCCCGCTTGAGGATCTCCAGGGCGGCGCGGCTCGCGTCCGGGTCGACGGTGGAGACGGCGCCGCCGTAGCCGGTCGCGACGGGCTGCTTGGCCGGCGGGTCCTGCACGGGCGGCGCGGCCGGCGCGGGCGGCGCGGCCGAGGCGGCCGCGGGGACGGCCAGCGCGGCGGCGAGGGCGAGGGCGGCGGCGAACGCCGTGCGGCGGACGGCTCCGGAGGGCGAGGGGCGCTGTGCTTGGCGGGACACCGAACCTCCTGTGGGACGCGGCGTCCCTACGGTGTCACCGATCTTCGCCGATCGCCACCGTCCGCACCGGCCGACCCCGGCCGCCGGGGTCCCTCCGGTCGAAAGCGCTTTCCTTCGGAATGGCGGCGAACGTGGGAACGGTCCACCGGAAATCGGGTCCGCCATCCGCCTCTCACCTGCGGTTTTTTCCGCCATACTGGCGAACCGTGGTTTGGCAGCATCCGACAACAGACCCCTGACGGCAATCCGCTGGAAAACGGTGTGCTTTATGGTCTTCCTGGTGAATTCTTAGGGACTTCGACCACACCGTCTCTCGCGATCAGCGGCGCGGGTTCGGGCCAGGGGGGAAACCTATGACCTGGGACGTCCGCATGCGCAACAACATGTTCCGCCGGCTGCCGGTGGAGCAGGCGACCGGCCGGCTGTACGGCGGCCGGCACCGGCTCCGCGTCGTGTACCGGACCCGGGACCTGATCGTGCTCGGGCTCGGCGTGATGATCGGCTCCGGCATCTTCAAGATCTCCGGGGAGCAGGCCGCGGCCACCGCCGGCCCGTCGGTGATCGTCTCCTTCCTGATCGCCGGCGGCGTCTGCTTCCTCGCCGCGCTCTCCTACGCGGAGCTGTCCTCGATCGTCCCGGTCGCGGGCAGCGCCTACTCCTTCAGCTACGTCGCGTTCGGCGAGATCTGGGCGTGGGTGGTCGGCTGGGCGCTGGTGCTGGAGCTGCTGCTCGCCGCGTCGGTCGTGGCGCGCGCCTGGTCGCTGTACGCCGCGCAGGCCCTCGCCGACTTCGCGGTGCCCGTGCCGTCCCGGCTCGCCGGGATCATCGGGCAGGAGAAGGGCTTCGACCTGTTCGCGTTCGGGATCCTGGTGCTGCTGATCGCCATGCTGGCCACCGGCAGCCGGATGAGCCTGCGCAGCCTGTGGTTCATGGTGATGGCCAAGCTGATCGTGATCGGGCTGGTCGTCGCGACCGGGCTGAAGTTCTTCCACGCCGGCAACCTCACCCCGTTCGTGCCGCCCGCGCGGCCCGCGCCCGCCGGCGCCACGACCGTGCTGGACGCGGTGCTCGGCGCGGTCACCGGCAGCAAGCCGGAGGTGTTCGGGATCTGGGGGGTCTTCGCCGCCGCGCCCGCGATCGCGTTCGCCTACATCGGCTTCGACCTGATCGCGACCGCGTCCGAGGAGACCGACGACGCGCCCCGCAAGGTGCCGCGCGGCATGCTGACCAGCCTCGCGATCGCCGTCGTGCTGTACGTCGCGGTCGCCGTCGCGATGGTCGGCATGGTCTCCACCGACCGGCTCGACCCCGCCAAGCCGCTGCTGGCGACCGCGTTCGGCCTCGTCGGCGCGGACTCCATGGGCAAGATCATCGACATCGGGGCGGTGCTGGCGCTGACCACCGTGATCCTGGTGGTGCTGATCAGCCTGACCCGGGTGGTGTTCTCCATGTCCCGGGACGGCCTGCTGCCCCGCCCGATCGCCGGGATGAGCCGGTTCCGGGTGCCGTCGCGGGCCACGCTGGCCGCGGGCGGCGCGGCGGTCGTGATGTCGCAGAGCGTCAACGTGCTGACGCTGGAGCAGATGGTCGTGATCGGGACGCTGTTCGCGTTCCTGTTCGTCTCGGCGGGCGTGCTGGCGCTGCGCCGCGACCGCCCCGACCTGCACCGCCCGTTCCGCGTCCCGGCGGCGCCGGTCACCGCGGTCGCCACGATCCTCGCGACCGGCTGGCTGATGCTGAACCTGAAGGTGCAGACGTGGGGGTACTTCACCGTCTGGATGGCCGCGGGGATCGCGATCTACCTCGTGTACGGCCGCCGCAAGAGCCAGATGAAGCTGCTGCTGGACGCGCCGCCCGGGCGCCCGGCCGCCGCGCGGACGGACGCGCCGCCGCCCGGTGTGGCGCCCCTCGACGCGTCCTTCGCCGGGCCGCCCGCCGGGCCGTCCGCCGGGCCCGCGCCCGGCGGCGGGTTCCCGGCGCCGCCCTTCGATCCGTACCGGGCCGGTCCGCGGCCGCACGTCCCCGCGCCGGAGAGCCCCTACCCGACCGGCCGGTACTCGGTGGGACGCAGGCCGATCGGCCAGAACGCCGCCGACCCCTACGAGGGTGAGCCGTACGCGCGGGGCGGCCCCGGCCCGGGGCGGCCGGCACGGGAGGACGCGGCGGACGGGCCGGGCGATCCGTACGCCCTCGACCCGGGGGTGCCGGACCCCTTCGCGTCCGGGCCGCATGAGGAGCCGCCCTACCCGGGCGGCCGCCACCGCCGCTGACGAACACCCGAACGCCCTGAGCGCCGTCTCCCCAGGTGGGAGGCGGCGCTCTGCGCTCGCGCCGGGAACGGGGTGGACAGACCGCCGCACTCCGGGCCATGTTCTTCTCATATCGAGATGAACTCACTCTGAGACTTACTCAGTTCGAGACCATGGAGAGGCCCGGATGTCCCCGGAACCGATGCGCGACGAGAGCGAGTTCCTCGCGAGCTACGACCCGCGCGCCTACGACCCCGTCGCCGTGACCGTGGACGTCGTCGCCCTCACCATCCGGGACGGCGCGCTGCACGTCCTGCTCGTGCGCCGCGGCGGCGCGCCGTTCGCGGGCATGTGGGCGCTGCCCGGCGGGTTCGTCCACGCGGGCGGCCGGCGCGAGGCCGAGGACCTGCCGGACGCCGCCCGCGAGCTGGCCGAGGAGACCGGCCTCAGCGGGAAGGACGGCGCGCTCGGGCGCGTCCACCTGGAGCAGCTCGGCACCTACGGCGCCCCCGGCCGCGACCCGCGCATGCGGATCATCTCCGTCGCCTACCTGGCGTTCGCGCCCGAGCTCCCCGACCCCGAGGCGGGCGGCGACGCCGCCGACGCCGCCTGGGTCCCGGTCGGCGCGCTCGGCCTGACCGAATCCGGCGACCAGCGGCCCGGCACCACCCGGCGGCTCGCGTTCGACCACGCGCGGATCCTCTCCGACGGCCTGGAGCGGGCCCGCGGCAAGCTCGAGTACACCCCGCTCGCCACGGCGTTCTGCGGCGCCGAGTTCACGATCCCCGAGCTGCGCGCCGTCTACGAGGCGGTCTGGGGCGAGGAGCTGCACGCCGGGAACTTCCACCGGAAGGTGCTGTCGGTGCCCGGCTTCGTGGAGAGCACCGGCGCCACGTCCGACAGGGGCGGCCGGCGCGGCGGCCCCCGGCCCCGCCTCTACCGCGCGGGCGACGCCCGCCTCCTGCACCCCGCACTGCTGCGGCCCGGCCGCGAGGAAGAGATCAGGTGATGCCCTCATGAGCAGGCACAGCGGGAGCCCCGGCGACCTCGGCGAGGCGCTGGCCCGGCTCGACCGCGCCCGCGTCCCCGCCGACCTGTTCGGCGACGACGCCGCCGAGGCGGCGCGCCGCTACCGGCGGCTCGTCCGGCTCGTCCACCCGGACGCGACCGGCGGCCGCACCCGCGACGCGTTCGTCCGGCTGAACGCGCTGTGGCGGACCTACAACCGGTCCGACCCGTCCGTCCTCACCACCCGCCGGCACTCCTACCGCATCGCGGGCGATCCCGTCTCCGGCGACCTCGCCGAGCTCTACCGGGCCGGGACGGACACCCGGCCGGGCGAGGTGCTGCTGAAGATGCCGCGCGACCCCCGCGACGGCGACCTGCTGGAACGCGAGGCCGTCGCGCTGCGCCAGCTCCCCAAGGACGGGGACGGGCGCTTCCTGCCGTACGTGCCGTACCTCGTCGAGTCGTTCCGCCACAAGGACGCGGCGACGGGGACGCAGCGGCAGGCGAACGCCGTCGCCGCGCTCGACGGCTTCCGCACCCTGGCCGAGGTCAAGGCCGCCTTCCCCGGCGGCGTCGACCCGCGCGACGCCGCGTGGATGTGGCGGCGGCTGCTGGTCGGGCTGGGGTTCGCGCACCGCGCGGGCGTGCTGCACGGCGCGGTGCTGCCCGACCACGTCATGATCCACCCGGAGGAGCACGGGCTGGTCCTGGTCGACTGGTGCTACTCCGTGCCCGGCTGCTACTCCTACGCCGACGCGTCCGGGCGCGTCCCCGCCCTGGTGGAGCGGTACCGCGACTGGTACCCGCCGGAGGTGCCGGCGCGGCGGCCCGCCAGCGAGGCCACCGACCTCTACATGGCCACCCGGTGCATGACCGATCTGATGGGCGAGCGGGCGCCCAAGGCGATGCGCATGTTCGCGCGCGGCTGCCTGCTGTCCGCGCAGAACCGCCGCCCCCGCGACGCCTGGCGGCTGCTGGGCGAGCTCGACGAGCTGCTCGAACGGCTCTACGGCCCGCGGCGGTTCCGCCCCTTCCACCTGCCCGTCGCCCCCTGAAGGAGAAGACCCATGGGAAGCGGAAACTGGTCCACCGACGTCTACGCGGCGCGCGCGAGCTACCGCGCGTCCACCGGCTCCAGCGCGTTCGCCTACAGCGACGGCGGCGCCACCACCACCCACCCCGACCTCGACCCGAAGGGCGTGGCGCTCCGGGAGAGCCGCGACTCCGACGACCACCCCGAGTCGCTGGCGATCGGCGTCCTGTTCGACGTCACCGGCTCGATGGGCGGCGTGCCGCGCACTCTGCAGACCAAGCTGCCCGACCTGCTCGGCCTGCTGCTGCGCAAGGGCTACGTCGAGCACCCGCACATCCTGTTCGGCGCGGTCGGCGACGCGACCTGCGACCGGGCGCCGCTGCAGATCGGCCAGTTCGAGGCCGACAACCGGATGGACGACGACCTCGGCAAGATCCTGCTGGAGGGCGGGGGCGGCGGCCAGATGCGCGAGTCGTACGAGCTGGCCATGTACTTCATGGCGCGGCACACCTCGATCGACTGCTTCGAGAAGCGCGGCAAGCGCGGCTACCTGTTCATGATCGGCGACGAGCTGGCGTACCCGAAGATCAAGCGGCGGGAGGTCGCCAAGGTCGTCGGCGACGACCTGGAGCGCGACCTGCCGGTCGAGGACGTGCTGCGCGAGCTCCAGCGGATGTACGAGGTGTACTTCATCATCCCCGAGGGCGCCTACCACTCCGGCAGCCGCGAGCTGAAGGACTTCTGGCAGGGGCTGCTCGGCCAGCACGTCCTCTACCTCGACGACCTCGACGCCGTCTGCGAGACGATCGCGCTGACCGTCGGGCTCGCCGAGGACGCCATCGACCTGGACGAGGGCCTGGGGCATCTGGCCGAGGCCGGCTCGGACGCGGGCGCGTCGGTGTCGCGGGCGCTGGCCCGGCTGGACGCGTCCCGCGCGCCGGTCGCGGTGTCGGCGACGCCGCCCGGCCTGGACGCCTCCGGGCCGTCCGGGACGACGCGGCTCTGAGGCCCCGCACGGAGGGCACGGGAGAGGAGGGCACCGCGATGGGGCACGTCATCGTCGTCGACCTCGGGTTCGGGGACGCGGGCAAGGGCACGGTCGTCGACCACCTCTGCCGCACGTCCCCGGTGACGGCGGTCGTCCGGTTCAACGGCGGCGCGCAGGCGGCGCACAACGTCGTCGCCGGCGACGGCCGGCACCACACGTTCGCCCAGTTCGGCTCGGGGACGTTCACGCCGGGCGTCCGAACGCACCTGTCGCGGTTCATGCTCGTCGACCCGCTCGCCCTCGCCGCCGAGGCCGACCACCTGCGGCGGCTCGGCGTGGGCGACGCGCTGGACCGGCTCACCGTGGACCGGGACGCGCTGCTCACCACGCCGTACCACCGGGCCGCCAACCGCGCGCGCGAGCGGGCCCGCGGCGCGGCCCGGCACGGGTCGTGCGGCATGGGCATCGGCGAGACCGCGTCCTACGCCCTCGCGCACGACGACGCGCCGCGCGCGGGCGACTGCCTGTCACCCGCCCGGCTGCGCCGCCGGCTCGCCGCCGTGCACGGCTGGTACCGGGCGTCGTTCCCGTCCGGCGAGGACGTCCCGGACGTCGCCGCCTGCGCGGACGCGTTCATAGCGTTCGCCGAGCGGGTGCGGATCGTCGGCGGCGGCCACCTGCACGGCCTGCTCAGCTCCGGCGACGTGGTGTTCGAGGGCGCGCAGGGCGTGCTGCTCGACGAGCGGCACGGCTTCCACCCGTACACGACCTGGTCCACCACGACCTTCGCCAACGCCGAGACGCTGCTGGACGAGGCGGGCGCGTCGGCGGCCCGCCTCGGCGTCCTGCGGACGTACGCGACGCGCCACGGCCCGGGGCCGTTCGTCACCGAGGACGCGGCGCTGACCGCCGCCCTCCCCGAGCCGCACAACGGCACGGGCCCCTGGCAGGGCGCCTTCCGCGCCGGCCACCTCGACGCCGTCGCGCTCCGGTACGCGCTGGAGGCCGCCGGCGGCGCGGACGGCCTGGCGGTCACGCATCTGGACGTCGCGGGGGCGCGTCCCGACCTGCGCGTCTGCCACGCCTACGCGACGCCGGACGGGCGGCTGGACCGGCTGCCGGCGGGCGGGGGCGGCCTGGACCGCCAGGCCGCCCTCACCCGCCGGCTGGCGTCGGCGCGGCCGGTCTACGCGCCGCTGGGCCGTCCGGTCGCGACGATCGAGGACGCGCTCGGCGTCCCGGTCGTCCTCACCTCGCACGGCCCGTCGGCCGCGGACAAGCGCCCCACCGGTCAGCCGTTCTCGCGGAACCCGGGCACCTTGCGCAGGACCGCGTAGAGCAGCGCCGCCAGGACGAACCCGACCGCGAACGTGATGTCGCCGAACGACGGGTGGTGGCTCGGCACGATCCCGACGTACTTCTCCTGGTTGGAGAACAGCCACACCGACACCACCACGGCGGCCGCCATCGCCGTCGGCCCGGCCCAGTTGCGGCGCCCGGCGTCGAACACCATGGCGTCCACCCGCGCGTCCGCGTCCCGCACCGACCAGACCCCGCGCCGCAGCACCAGGTCGGCCAGCACCACGCCGAGCCAGGGCCCGATCCAGTACGCGATGACCAGCAGGAACGCCTCGTAGTCGTGGCCGGCGTCGTCCAGCCCGAAGTAGGCGACGACGAGCCCGACCGCGCCGAACGCCCCGGCGACCAGCGCGCGCTGCAGCCGCGCCGGCAGCGGCAGCCGGATCCCCGTCGCGACGAACGACATGGACCCGGAGTAGATGTTGATCGCGTTGGCGCCGACCGCGCCGATCGCGATGACCAGCAGGGTGAGGTTCGCGACGAGGGAGGGCAGGTGCCCGGTGAACGCGCCGGTCGGGTCGGCGAGCGCCGCGCCGCCGAGCGTCGCCGACGCCGCGCCGACGATCTGCAGGACGGTGCAGCCGGCGAAGACGCCGAGCGCGGCCCACAGGCCCGCGGCGCGCGGGCTCGTCGTGGCCGGCAGGTAGCGGGTGTAGTCGGCGGCGTAGGGGTTCCAGCCCGCCGCGTACCCGAAGCTCGCGCCGACCACGATGAGGAACGCGCCGATCCCGCCCGCCCCGGCCCCGTCCGGTGCGGGCGCGCCGAAGTCCGCCTTCGCGAGGATGATCACGGACGCGATGCCGAACACCACCGCCAGCACCGGGAACGCGTACCGCTCGTAGGCGTGCACGAGGTTGTGCCCGAAGAACGCGACCCCCGCCTGTAGCGCGACCACGATCGCCAGGCACAGCGGCTTCGGCATCCCGGTCAGCGTGTTGAGCGCCAGCGACCCGCTGACGCTGTTCACCGCGAACCAGCCGACGCCGCCCGCCACCGAGTTGATCGCGGACGGCAGCATGTTGCCGCGGTGCCCGAACGGCACCCGGCCGAGCACCATCTCCGGCACCCCGTAGCGGGGGCCGCGCGCCGACAGGACCGCGTGGGTCGCCGAGCCGAGCAGCGTGCCCACCACGATCGCGCCGGTGGCCTGCCAGAACGTCAGCCCGAACGCGGCGACCGCGAGCACGCCGAGGAACACCGTCGCGAACTCCAGGTTCGGCGACGTCCACGTCCACAGCAGGTCGAGCGGCCGGCCGTGCCGCTGGTCGAGGGGGATGAAGCCGGCGCCGCCCGGCTCGACCGCGGCGACCCGCGCGCCGTAGTCGCCTTCGCGGACGTCCACGCCCGCGGGCGCGCCTTCCTGGATCTCCGTCACGGGGGGACCTTTCAGCGTGTTCAGGCGAGGGTGATGGCGTCGAGGCGTTCGAGGAGGAAGTCGTGCGCGCGCACGGTCGCGCCGCCGGCGGCGCGGCCGACGGGCGGGCCGAGCGGCTCGACGCGGGTGTCCGGGTCGCACTCGTAGAAGAAGATCAGCGACACGAGCTCCTCGTCCGGGGCGCTCGGGTCGGGCGGCAGGACGCGGTGCCGGTTGGACGTCCAGCGGCCGCCGGTCCAGTGGGCGAGCAGATCGCCGACGTTGATGGTGAAGGAGTCCTCGACCCACGGGGCGTCCACCCAGCCGGCCTCCTCGGAGTGCACCTGGAGGCCCCCCACCCCGTCCTGCCGGTCCAGGACCGTGAGGGTGCCGAAGTCGGTGTGCGGGCCGATCCGGAACTGGCCGGGCTCCGGCTCCCCGAGCTGCGACAGCGGCGGGTAGCGGTTGATGTTCAGCGTGAAGGACGGGTTCAGGGCGTGCGCCGTGAAGAAGCCCGACGGCAGGCCGAGCGCGACCGCGCACAGCGCGAGCAGGTCGTCCGACAGCCGCTTCATCCGGGCCAGGTAGCGCGTCAGCAGCGCCTCCAGCTCCGGCACCTCGCCCGGCCACACGTTCGGCAGGAACCACTCGGCGTCGAAGAACGGGTCGCCGGTCGGGCGGTCCGCGCCGACCGCGAACGTCTCCTTCAGGTCCGGCGGCGTCGCGGTGCCCTCGGCGTACCCGTTGGCCTCGACGCCGGGCGGCAGCCAGCCGCGCTCCCCCACGGTCGCCGCGTACCGCTGCTTGACCTCCCGCGGCAGCGCGAAGAACCGCTTGGCGGCGGCGCGGATCGCGTCCCGGTCCGCGGCGGGCACCCCGTGCCCGGTGACCACCAGGAAGCCGATCTCGCTCAGCGCGGCGTCGACCCGCGCGGCGACGTCGGCGCGGTCGCGCTCACCGCCGTGGAACCAGGGGGTGAGGTCGATGATCGGGACGGCTTTCATGGAACGGTCCTTTCCGGGTGGGTGCGGCGCTGCGCTCACTATCGCTGGCGATCAAGGCCGAATCACCCCTCGAAACGGAGATGAAACCGTCACTTCGGAAGATTTAACGTCGTCGGAACATCCGGGGGCCGATGGCCCTCCGGGCCGTCTCCGGATGACCGGCATCGGCCGACGGCCGCCGCCCATTGACCCGGGGCCGCGGTGAGACCAAGATCTCCCCGAACGCCGCGGATCTCCCGGAGGTGGACGATGCGTGCCCGGTCCATGCGTGCCCTGTCCCTGCGCGCCCTCGCTTCGGGCGCGGCCCTGGTCCTGTCCGCGGCCCTGCTCGCCGTGACGCCGGCGTCCGCCGACACCGCCCCCGCGGGCGGCGACGGCTGCGACCCGATCGACCCGGCGTCGTGCCTGCTGCCGTTCCCGAGCAACTGGTACACCAAGCCCGACCCGCGCACACCGACCGGCGTGCGGATCGACATGCGGACCACGCTCAAGAACGCGCTCGGCCTGCCCGTGTCGCCCGACGCGTGGAACCGCGCGGACGGCTTCTCCCCCGGGTCCGAGCTGCTCACCCGCGTCCCCGGCGTCGACCTGGCGCGCACCGGCGCCGCCCCCGTCACCGACATCGGCGCGTCGCTGAAGCCGGACGCGCCGATCGTCATCGTCGACACCGCGACCGGGCAGCGCTGGCCGTACTGGGCCGAGCTCGACGCCAACGCCCCCGACGACCGCAGGGCGCTGATCGTCCGGCCCGCGAAGAACCTCGTCGAGGGCCACCGCTACGCCGTCGCGCTGCGGAACCTGCGCGACGCGTCCGGGAACCCCATCCCGCCGAACGCGGCGTTCGCCAAGATCCTCGGCCCGGCGCTGCCGTCCACGGACCCGCTGTACGCGCGGCAGAAGGCCGAGAAGAAGGTGCTCGCGGACCTCGCCGCGCGCGGCGTGGAACGCGACGGCCTGTACCTGGCCTGGGACTTCACCGTCGCCAGCGCGCGGAGCATCGCCGGGCCGATGCTGCACATCCGCGACGACGCGCTCCGCGGGCTCGGCGACCGGTCGCCGTCGTTCCTGGTGACGCAGGTGACGAACAACGTCGACGACAAGATCGCGCGCGAGGTCAAGGGCGTCGTGTGGGCGCCGAGCTACCTCGACCAGTACGGCGGGCTCCCCGGCTCGGCGTTCCACTACGGCGAGGACGGCCTCCCGTCCCGGCTGCCCGGCAACAGCCAGGCCGTCCCATTCCAGTGCGAGATCCCGAAGGCCGCGTTCGGCAAGCCCGCGAACCCCGCCCTCTACGGGCACGGGCTGCTCGGCGGCGAGGACGAGGTGGGCGCCGGGAACGTCAAGGCGATGGCGGCCGAGCACGACTTCGCGTTCTGCGCGACGAAGTGGATCGGCATGTCCGAGGAGGACGTCCCGAACGTCGTCTCCGCGCTCGCCGACATCAGCCGGTTCCGCACCGTCGCCGACCGGCTCCAGCAGGGCATGCTGAACTTCGTCTTCCTCGGCCGCGCGATGACCCGCGGCTTCGCCGGCGACAAGGCGTTCCAGGACGACTCCGGCAGGCCGCTGATCGCGCCGGGCGCCCCGCTCACCTACGACGGCAACAGCCAGGGCGGGATCATGGGCGGCGCGCTCACCGCCGTCTCCCCCGACCTGCGCCGCTCCGTCCTCGGCGTCCCCGCGATGAACTACAGCACGCTGCTCAACCGCAGCGCCGACTTCCCCGAGTACGCCAAGGTCCTCGACCTGTTCTACCCCGACAAGCTCGACCAGCAGATCGGCCTCGCGCTGATCCAGATGCTGTGGGACCGCGGCGAGGCCGACGGGTACGCCTGGCACATGACCGACCACCCGTACCCGGGCACCCCGCAGCACCAGGTGCTGATGCACGTCGCGTTCGGCGACCACCAGGTCGCGACCGTCGCCGCCGAGGTCGAGGCCCGCACGATCGGCGCCCGGATCCACGCCCCGACCGTCCGGCCCGGGCGCGGCCTCGACGTCGCCCCGTACTGGAACATCCCGACGTTCGGCACGTCCGCCGGCGGGTCGGCGATGGTCGTGTGGGACAGCGGCTCCCCCGCGCCGCCGACCACGAACACGCCGCCCACCGAGGGCCGCGACCCGCACTCCGACCCGCGCAACAACGCGGACGCGCGGCGGCAGAAGGCGATCTTCCTGACCACCGGGAGGACCGTCGACGTCTGCGGCGGCGGCCCCTGCGTGATCGCCCCCTGACGGGCGGCTGAGAGAATGGGAACATGCTCCAGGTATGCCCGAACGGGAGCCGGGCGCAGGGCGTCCCGGTCACACCGGACGAACTCGCGGCGGCCGTCCGCGCGTCCGTGGACGTCGGCGCGCAGGACGTCCACCTCCACCCGCGCGACGCCGCCGGCGCCGACACCATGGACCCCCGCCACGTCGCCGCCGCGCTCGCCGCGGTCCGCGAGGCCGCGCCCGGCGTGCCCGTCGGCGTCACCACCGGCGCCTGGACCGCCGAGGACCCCGCCGAGCGCGCCGCGCTGATCCGGTCCTGGACCGTCCTGCCCGACCACGCCTCGGTCAACTTCCACGAGGACGGCGCCGAGCACGTCGCCGAGACCCTCCTCGACCGCGGCGTCGGCGTCGAGGCCGGGATCTTCTCCGGCACCGAGGCCGCCGCGCGGTTCCTGCGCTGGCCACGCGCCCGCGAGGTGCTGCGCGTCCTCGCCGAGGTCACCGACACCGACCCGGAGACCTCGACCGGCACCGCGAAGGACCTCCTGCACGCCCTCGGCACCGGCCACGGGCGGCCCGTGCTGCTGCACGGCGAGGACGGCGGCGCCTGGCCCGTCCTCCGCCTCGCCGTCCGGTTCAACCTCGACGTCCGCGTCGGCCTGGAGGACGTCCTCACCCTCCCGGACGGCACCGCCGCTGTCGACAACACCGCCCTCGTCCAGACCGCCGGGATGCTCCTCCAGGCATAACGGCCGGATCCGGCCCGACCGCCGGGGGGCGCGCATGCGTATCCCCCAGCATGAACCGACGCCCCATCGCCGCCGCGGCCCTCGCCGCCGCGATGACGCTCACCGGCGCCTGCGAGTACACAGCCGCGGCCCGGACGGCCGGTCCCGCCGCCCCCGCCGCGAAGAGCCCCCGGGCCACCGGCTCGCCCACCGCCGCGCCGCGGACCACGGCGCCGGCCCGCCGGTTCGACGAGGCCGGGTTCGACGAGGACCTCCGCACCGCCACCGCGATCACCGACGGCTACTGGCGCCGACACTGGACGCGGTTCTTCACCGGCTCCTACCGGCCCCCGCGCGTCGTCGGCCTCTACGACGGCTCCGACCCCGCGGCCACGCCCACCTGCGGCGGCGAACCCCTCGAACGCGACAACGCCGAGTACTGCCCCGCCGGCGACTTCCTCGCGTGGGACGCGCACCTGATGCGGGCCGGCTACGCGAACGGCGACGCCTGGGTGTACCTCGTCGTCGCCCACGAATGGGGCCACGCCGTCCAGAACCGCCTGCAGCGCCGCCTCGTCTCCGCCGCCGCCGAACTCCAGGCCGACTGCCTCGCCGGCGCCGTCCTCTACGGATCCGCCGCCGACGGCGACCTGACGTTCGAGGCCGGCGACGCGCGGGAGATCGTCGACTCGTTCCAGGTCATCGGCGACCGGACGCCCTGGACGAGGCCCGGCGACCACGGCACCGCCTCGCAGCGGCTGCAGAGCTTCTCCCGCGGCGGCGCCCGCGGCGTCCCCGCCTGCTTCACCTGACCGGACGGCACGGAACGAACAGGAACAGGCCGATCCGCCCCGACCGCTTGGCGACCGTCCGTGCCCGCGCGATGCTCTCCAGTGACCGGACCTGGCCCGATCCGCTGGGGGGCACCGTGAAGGACACCGCCGTCGCCATGGTCGTCATCGAGCACGAACGGCACACCACCGTCCTGCTGACCGGCGAGATGGACCAGGCGTCCGCTCCCGCCGTCCGGACCCGGCTCCTCGGGTTCGCCGCGCGCCCCATCGTCCTGGACATCGCTGGCGTCTCCTTCATCGACGCCGAAGGCATGCGCGCCGTCTCGCACTGCGCCCGCCGCTGCGAGGAGAACGGCGCCGCCCTCGCCGTCGTCGGCGCCGGGCCCTTCGCCCGCCGCATGTTCCGGGTCCTCGGCCTCGACCGGCGCGTCCCGCTCTGCGCCTCCATGGACGAGGCCCTCTGGTGCGCCGTCCCCCGCAGCGACGACGAGATCGCCGCCTGGCTGGCCTAGCGGCGCCCGGCGACGCCGCCCGTCAGCCTTCGGACAGGTAGCGCTCGACGGACTCCACCTTCGCGTCCATCGCGCCCGTCACCCCCGGCCGCAGGTCCGCCTTCACCACCAGGCTCACCCGGGGCGCCCGCGCCGCCACCGCGTCCGTGGCGGCCTTCACCACCGCCATCACCTCGTCCCACTCCCCCTCCACCGTCGTGAACATCGCGTCGGTGCGGTTCGGCAGGCCGCTGGCCCGCACCACCCGCACCGCCTCCGCGACCAGTTCACCGACGTCCTCCCCCGTCCCGAGCGGGGTCACCGAGAACGCAACGAGCACAACGCACCTCCTGGTCAGGGCTGCACGACCTGCCTGACCACGATCTCATCCAGCCGCCGCTCCACGATCACCCCCACCGGCCAGTCGCGCACCAGGCAGCGCAGCAGCGCCGCGTCGTGCTCGGCGAACGACGGATCGCACCCCTGCTGCTCCAGGCTGGAGCGGATCGCCTCCACGTAGTCCTCGTCGGTGAACCCCGGCACCTCCCGCACCATCGCCGTCGTCGTCGCACGGTGCGAGTTCAGCCCGGCGAACGAGCGGCCGCACCCGCAGCCGCCGTCCGGGTCGTCCCGGTCGCGGGCGCACACCACGCCGATGTGCACCAGTTCCCCCTCGACGCACCAGTCGAAGTCGTTGTCGCGCAAACCCTGGCTGGAGTTGGTGGCAGTGAGCAGCTTCAAGGCCATACCCCCTCGGCGTCCGTGGACCAGCCCACCGTACGACGAGGGTCTGACGTAACGTCGGGAGCATGAGCGAAAGCACGGATGTCCTCGTCGAACGCGACGGCGCCTTCACCACCGTCACCATGAACCGCCCGCGCCGCCGCAACGCTCTGTCCCGCACGTTCCTCCTCCAGCTCACCGACGCGTTCACCGAGGTCGCCGGCACCGACGCCCGCGGCGTGATCCTCGCCGCCAACGGGCCCGTCTTCTCCGCCGGGCACGACTTCGCCGACATGGCCGGCGCGTCCCACGCCGACGTCCGCGACCTCCTGCGCGTCTGCACCGACCTCATGCGGACGATCCAGTCCGTCCCGCAGGTGGTGATCGCCCGCGTGCACGGCCTCGCCACCGCCGCCGGCTGCCAGCTCGTCGCGTCCTGCGACCTCGCCGTCGCCGCCGAGAGCGCCGCGTTCGCCGCCCCCGGCGGCAAGGGCGGCTGGTTCTGCCACACCCCCCTCGTCGCGATCTCCCGCAACGTCGGCCGCAAACGCGCCGCCGAGATGGCCCTCACCGGCGACACCATCGACGCCGCCACCGCCGCCGACTGGGGCCTCGTCAACTACGCCGTCCCCGACGACGACCTCGACAAGGCCACCGTCGCCCTCCTCCAGCGCGCCACCCAGGGCAGCCCGCGCAGCAAAGCCCTCGGAAAGCAGGCCATGTACGCCCAGCTCGACCGCCCCGAAGCCGACGCCTACACCTACGCCGTCGAGGTCATGGCCGCCTCCAGCCAGACCCCCGAAGCCCAGGAGGGCATGCGCGCCTTCCTGGACAAGCGCCGCCCCACCTGGCCCGCCTGACCCCCGCCCCGACGCCTTCTCGCTGGCCCCCGCCGACGCCCCGCCGCTAAGATGGCACCCGGCACGCCCCCGACCGCAGCGTCACGACGGGGCGCCGCCCCCGGGGTGGTAGCTCAGCTGGTCAGAGCAGGAGACTCATAATCTCCCGGTCGCGGGTTCGAGTCCCGCCCGCCCTACGGTCGGGCTGTTCGTCGGCCTTCGGCCGACTTCCCGTCGGCTTGGTGTCTTTCTGGGGGGCGACCCCCAGACCCCCGATGTGGGGGGGGGGCCGCCCCCCCCCCCCCCCCCACCCGGCCGGGGGGGGCGGGGCCGCGCCGGGGGCGCGGCGGGGCCCCGCACACCAAGACAAAG
>NZ_JBEPCJ010000063.1:0-63508 GCF_040299565.1 Spirillospora sp. NPDC000708 | reverse complement strand
GCGCCCGGATGCTTGCGTGTGCGAGCCGCTTGCCGTCCAGCCGCAGGGACAGCGCCTCCAGCAGCGCCCGCAGTGCCGCGTGGTCATCCAGGCCCGCCACCGGGCCGGAGGAGGCCGCCACCCACGCCAGCGCCGCGCGGATGTCTTCGGGAGCGTCGCCGATCTCGCCGCCGCCGTCCCACGCCGGGGGCCGTAGCGCGTACTGTGCCAGCGCCCGCCGCAGCACCGTCTCTTCCGGCCGCCGCCGCTTGGCCGCCCGCGTGTCCAGGGTCGCCAGGATGATAGGGACCAGCGAGCGCACCAGCGCCTGCCGGGTGGCGCCCGCAGCCTCCACCCACCGGGAGGCGATGAAGCCCCGCGCGAGGGTGTAGACCGTCTCCGCCGACTGCGACCAGGCCACCGGCTCACCGGTCTCGGGAGAGAACACCGCGCCCTCACGGGCCGCCGCCACCAGCGCCGCCCGATGCGTCTCCGCCAGCGCTTTGGTGAGGAACGAGCGGGAGAACTGTGCGGAGTCGACGCGCCACCGCACTTCCCACGGCTTACGCCTGTTGGCGCGCTTGCGGATCTGCCAGAATTGGATGTCCTGCGCTTTGATCATCGGAGCGTCTCCATTCCGTCCGTGCCGAGCTTGTGAAGCCATTCTATGAAATCCGCGCGCACAATTCTCAGCTCATTGTTCGGCAGCCGGAACGCCTTCGGGCCGCGCCCCGTAGATAGCCACCGATACACCGTAGAACGCGCTACGTGCAGCTCAGAGGCCATGTCGCGCACCGACATAACATCCACCGAGGCCACCAGAAACCACCCCTGAAATTGCGTCTACGGGCCAGCCACGGGCCAAAACCAGCCACCGATAAAGGCGGGTGATCAACGACCGGAATCGGCCAATTTCTGTCGCATAATTGCCGCATGCAGCCCTTGACTTCAAATCTCTGGAATGCATGGGGTTGCGGCCGGCGGCCGCCCACCACCCCGACCGACCGCCTTGGGGGCGGGCCGCCGCGCGTGCCTTCCGCATTTCCGCCGCTTGGCGTCCGTGCAAGACCAGCGGAGCCGCATTCGCGGCGCTCCTCCGGCGCGACCCTGCCCGCGCTCCGTGGCCCGCCGTCCCGCAGGACGAGCCAGGAGCCACCGGGCACGGGCAGGGCCGCCGCACTCATCGCGGGTAACTCTGCGGACCGGCCGGAGGACGCTGCCACGGCCCGGGACCCGCCGGAGGCTGCACCGGCCGCCCCACCGCCCGCCTGGACTCCGCCCGCGTCGGCCCCGGCGGCACCGGACGGGCCGGTTCGATCGGCCGACCGCGCGTGAAGGCCATCAGGACCCACTCGCAGGCGATCCGCACGACCAGCACCCCGGCGACTCCCGCCGCGATGATGACCGGCGCGCACCACCACCAGCCGCCGCCCATCCAGGAGGCCACCGACCACACCAGCAGCAGCGCGAACAGCGCCCCGAAGGCGATGCACGCCGACACCGCCACGTACAGAACACTGATCAGCCGAGGCGTCACCATGCGCCGGAACCGAACGTCTGCCAGCCCGGACAGCACCCCGTGACTCTCGCGCGGGCCGGTCACGGCGACCACCACCCGCACGAGGACGCCAGCCAGCCCACGCCCAGCAGCACCGTCCCCAGGCACACCCCCGACCACCACAGCCGGGGGAAGCGGTGCCGCAGCGGCACCCGCCACCGCAGCCGGACGGTAGAGCGCCCGCCGCCGCCCAAGCCGATGCGCAGCAGGATCGGCACCGCCGCCAGCGCCGCCACCATCACCACCGCGTCAGTCATCGCGCGCCCCCGCCCCGTCGCCGGGCGGCCGAGCGGTAACGGCCAGGTCCGCCGCATCCCGCGCCGCCGCGTGATCGCGCGCCAGCGTCGCCGCGAGATCGGCATCACCCAGCCGCCCCCAGCCGGTTCCCAGGTACCTCCAGTCCCGCACCAGGACCGCCCCGCCGTCCCCGCGCTCAGCCTCCGCCCACGGGTCACCCTCCGGCCGATGCCGGGTCCGCCAGGCCCGCCGCACCGCCCGCAGCGTCCCCCGCGTCACCGAGTACCACCGGCTCTTGCTCGCGAAGTGCCCCCGGAAGCCGAGCGTGTGCGCGTAGTCCGCCAGCCGCAGCGATGCGCACTCCGGCCGCCGCGCCAACTTGAAGCACGCCGCGATCAGAAGGCCGACATGCGGGTTTGCCACCTTGCGACTCACCGCCAGGACCGACCGCAGCCCGAACCGGCGCGGCGGCAGCCCCGCGAAGGTGTCCGATGCGGTCTTGGTGGCGTACTTGGCCAGGTAGCCCGCCGCCCGTGCCGGGTCCGCGATCGGCGACACGTCCAACTGCGCGCCCCACCGCGCCGCCGCCACTCCCGCCACCGGGCACGGCACCGCGACCCGCCCGGCAGCGTCCCGGATCGCATCCGCCAGCGCGGTCACGTCCGCCCAGCCCGGAGGAGGCACCGTCGCCGAGCGGTCCCCGTTCGCGACGCCATCGAGGCGGATCACCGCGTGCAGGTGCACCGCCCCGCGCTTCTGGTATTCGGCAACCTTGACGTACGACACGCGCACGACCGACCGCACGGCCCGCACCGACACCGGCACCCCGGACCGCTCGCCCCCGATCCGCGCCAGCGCCCGGTAGACGTAGATCATCGTGCGCCGCCAGAGTTCCGGCACGGCCGCGTGCCACAGCACGTGAGCGTCATACCGGTAGCAGTCCCAGCACAGCGGACGCCCGACCAGCGGATCATCGGCAGTGTGCCGCGCGTCGCACCACGTGCGCATGGCGTGCTCGCACACCAGCGGCCCCCGCCGCACCCTGCACGGCCCGTCCTCGCTCGCACGGTGCACCGCCCCGAAGCTGGGCGCGGTGAAGGTCGCCAGCACCGCCGGATGCGTGCCCACGCTCGCCGGGACCGCATCCACCCCACCCGGCAGACTCGGCGCACGCCCCCGCAGGCCCGCCGAGACCAGATGCCAGGTATCCCGCCGATACGTCTCCGCACAGCTAGGGCAGACCGCCGCCCGCCGGTCACCGCACGCCAGCAGAAGCGCCCCGTCCGGCTCACCCCTGCTCGACCACTCCGCCCGGATCTCACCCGTCCGCCCGTCCACCGCCATCGCGCCACCAGCCACCCGCACCGGCCGCGCACAGTGCCCCGTATGCGCCACCTGACGCGACCACGCCCGCCACGCGTCACCATCCGCGACCCGCGCCAGCATCCCCGCCAGCACCCCGCCCGGCACGCTCCCCGCCAGCTCCACCCGTGCGGGGTCCGTGGACGGCAGACCTACGCCCCTTCGGGGTGACCTGCGGTCAGTCCGCCGGCTACTCACGCCGCACCGCCCGTACCGGTCCCCGCCGCCGGGTCCTCACCCGCGCCCGGTTCCGCACCGGGGTCGCGCCCGTGACGGCCGCGCGCCTGGTGCCCGTAGATGAAGCGCCACAGGCACCAGCTCAGCGCGTACCAGTCCGGCGTGTCCTCCTCGATCGCCGGAAGGTCGAACCCCGCCAGTACGTCACTTACAACACGTACAAGGTCGGCCCACACACCTTCGTCGCCCCCGGCCGGGCCGGGCAGCGCGACCGGGTACACCCGACCCGCCACCGCCGCCGCGCACGGGCACACCCGCTCCGCCAGCTCGTTGGAGATCGTCACCGTTGCTCGCTCCCATCAGGAGAAGGGGACCCCGCGCAGCGGGCACGCTCCCGCCGACCCCGCCGCGCGGAGCCCCGAAGGTTGAAGAGAGAGGGAGGGAAGAACCGGCCACCGGGTTACACCCAGCCGTCACCGGCCACCAGCCGCCGCAGCGCGACCCCGCGCGCCACGATCGAGCGGATGTCGTTGTCGTCCAAGAAGTAGGACCGCATCCGCCGAGGCATCCCGCCTTCGGCGTGCAGCAGCCCCACACCCCGCGTGTCCAGGTCGATGTCGGAGGCGTCATAGCCCGCCGTCGCCATGCCCGCGCCAAGGATGGTGTCGGAGGCGTCGCGGGTGTTGCAGCGCATCGCCCACCGCAGCGCCATCAGGTCACGCCACCCGGTCGGCACCACGTCACCGGCCGGTTTCTGCGTCGCCGCCACTTCCACGATCAGCGCCGCGCGGCTCCGCGCCGTCAGATCCTCGCCCAGCGCGTTGAAATGCTTCGCGGCCCTGCGGTCGGTGTTGGCCGTGAAGAACCGCATCTCATCGATCGCCGCCAGGATCACCGGAGCCTCACCCGGCTTGAGGTTGCGGCGCCCGCTCTGCTCCAGCAGCTCATAACGGGCGTCCATCTCCTTGATGAGGTCTTCCATCTGGGCGATGGCCGCGTCCATCGAGTTGTAGGCGATCCGGGTCAGCACCGGCCGCCACAGCGCCAGCTCGACTTTCTTGGCGTCCCATCCCCAGATCTGCGACCACGGGTCCAACGCCGCCGCCGCCAGGATCAGCGACAGCGCTACCGACTTACCGCTTTCGGGTTCGCCCCCGATCACCATGTTCTTGCCCGGCAGCCGCACCGACACCTCATCGCCCATGTCATCCACGCCCAGCGGCACCGGGTCACCCAGCGAGCGCTGCCCGCCCCCGACCCACGGCCACCGCCGAGGCGGACCACCACCGGCGAACGGATCGGCCCGCACGATGTCCACGTGCGCCAAGTCGGCCCGCGCCCGGTCCTGCCCGACCCGCACCTCACGCACCCGCAGCACCGCCGCGACCCGATCCTTCTCGGCGTCCAGCTCCGCCACCGTCGCGCCGCGCGGAACCCGCACGATCAGCCGGTCACCCGCCGGGACCGCCCGATGCGCCCGGATGCGCGGGATGCGGTCGTTGACCGTCGTCAGCGCCGAGAAGCGCATCGCGCGGTCCCAGTGCCGCCGCAGCCGACCCCGCCGCCAGACCCGCACGGCCCGCCGACGCGACCACGGCATCACCGCGACCGCCGACACCAGCCAGCCCGCCGCCAGCAGACCACCCAGCCAGCCCCGCGCCAGCCAGCCCGCCACCGCCACGGCCGCCACCACGGCCAGGGCCGCCAGCTCACGCCGCCACAACCAGCTAGGCCGCACCACCCAGAGCATGACCGCCGACCCGGCAGTGAGCCGAGCCCGAACCGGCAGGTCCGGCCGCTGGAGCACCGGGGGAAGGCCGATCTGTCCGGGCGCCTGGACGCCGGAGTACCGGCGCGGATGGCTCACCACGCACCGCCCAGACCGCCACCGTGCCGGATGCCCGGCCAGCCGTCCGCGTCCGCCGCGCGCTCGCCCCCGGCGACCCGCCGATCCCACGGCCCTTGATCAACCGCCTGCCGCCGCGTCTCTTCCATGCCGCCCGCCGGAGGCTCGCGCCAGTCGCGGCGGGTCTCCTCCATGGCCGCCACCCGCACGGCCGGAGCCGATCCCGCACGCCGCGCCCACGCCTCCCACGCCTCACACCGCCGCGCGTCCAGCTCCCGCCACACCTCGCCCGGCACCAGGCCCGTCAGCATGTCCGCCAGCAGAACCCCGCCGACCCGCCGGTCCGCAGGCAACGGGACCCACGCCGACCGGGAGTAGCCGCCCACGTGCACCCACCCGTGCGCCGCCACCGTCCCCGGCTCACCGCCCGGCCCGACCGGGCGACCGTCCGCTAGGCCCGCGCCCGCCAGCGCGCCCGACCTCATCGCCGCGCCCAGCACCCGCCGCCGCCGTCGTTCGCTGATCGTCACCAGCCGCAGCCACGACGGCCCCGCCGGGTCCGCCAGCGTGTAGTGCAGCCGCACCGGCCCCGTCGTGCTCACGGTGATCACGTACGTGCACTCGCCATAGGCCCAGGGGTCCACCCCACCGGCCGCCGCCACCGCGTCGGAGGGCAGTTCGACCGCCGAGCCCCGCAGCAGATCCCGGAGTCCCATCACTCGCCCGCCTTCGCCGCCGCCTTGCCCGACGCGCCCGCCGGAGCGCCCGGTACCGGCCCCGGCTCCAGCCGTTCCGCCGTCCACCACTGGACGGTGTCCCCCCGCCTGTCGATCGCGTTGAGGACCAGGCCCACCGGCCGAACGAAGGACCCCTGGTTCAGGCCCGGGTCTCCGATCAGCCCGACCTTGATCGGCGCGCTGCTCTGCCCGTCCATCACCAGCAGCCGCGCCGTGAACAGCGGGCGCCCCTCCGGGTCGGTGCGCAGCGCGCCCGACTCGAAGTCCTTCCGCTGCTCCGGAGCGTCCGCGACGATGAACATCAACCCGTCCATCTCGATCTTGAACTCCACCCGTGCCACCTCCGCTTTGCGATCGACGCACCAACTTGACGCGTCCCGTACGTACAAAGGTGTGCCAAAGGTCGCTGAAGTGCAAACCTTGGCGTACACAAGGCGTACAAGCTAAGGTTGGTTGCGAGAAGGTAAAGCGCCAGATCAGCACCGCCGGTCAAGACCTGGGGAGTGGCCACATTGGGACAGAGCCGAGAGCCCGCCAGCCGCACCGGGTCTACGCCGCTGCTGTGGACGACGATCAGGGATCAGCTCATCCGCGAGATCATCGACGGCCGGATACCGCCGGGGTCGTGGCTGCCCACCAACGCGCAGATCCAAGAGCGCTGGCAGGTGTCCAACCGCACGTCGCGCCGCGTCCTGCAAGAGCTGGAGCTAGCCGGATGGGCACAGGGCCAGGGCACACGCGGGTACCTCGCCACCGCAGGCCCGCAGCACGCCGGGCACCAAGCCGGACAGCCCGCCGACATGGAAGCGACCTTCGCCGACCCCACCCGCCGCGACGACCAGCCCGCCGCCCCGCGTGCCGCCCAGATCGGAACCTCACCGGTACCGCGCCCCGTGCACACCGTCCCGATCAGCGGCAACATCCCGCCGGAGTTCTCGCGCATCCGGATCATGGCCGTCGGGTACGAACCCGCGCCCGCCGAAGTCGCCTACGCGCTCCGCCTGTCCGGGCCGGGCGCATCGGTGTGCGTCCGCCGCCGACTCGTGGTCACCCCCACCTCGGACGCCACGCCCCTTGAGGTCCGGATCTCCTACACGCCCGGCGTCACACCCGACAGCCCGCTAGCCGCGCCGACCCTCCTACCCGGCACCTGGCCGGAAGCGCTCGCCGCCCACACCGGGCACCGGCCCGCCTCCGCCACCAGCTACATCACCACCAGGCCCGCAGTCGATTGGGAAGCCGCCGCGCTGCACCTTCCGACCGCCACCCCCGCACTGGTCCGGCTCACCACCCTGACCACCGCCACCGGCGCCCCCATCGACCAGACCGTCTCGATCTGGCCCGCCGCCACCACCACCATCGCCGCCGAAGGCCACCCCATCACCTGACCCACTCCACCCCACCGGGCCGAGCGCTGAGGCCCCCGCCGGGGCAGCGGCACCCACCACCGCGCGGGGCCGGACTGGAAGAGTGCACGGTCGGGCTGCGCCGGCCGAACTCCCTACGGTCGCCCCTTCGGGGTGGCCTGCGGCCATATCCGCCGGCCCACCCTCACCATTGCGACAACCGGCGCCGCGGCCCCTGCACCCCGAAGAACCCGAACATGCCGAACGGGGGCGTGCACGGTGCCCCGATCAGTGCGGCAACACCGATCAGCGCGCACGCCCCCGCCATCGCCCGAGTCCAAGCGATGCGATGCGATGCGAAGGGAACCGCTTAGCTGGCACCCCCTTTCCGGTAGACGCGTCAGAACCCCTGCGGGCGGGAACGGGGGTCGGGCGGAGACGGAACCCGCCCGCAGGGAGCATCACCCCCGACCGGTGACCGGTCACTACCGGCCCGGCCTCACTACCGGCCCGGCCTCACTGCCGTCCCAGGCCGACCCGGACCAGCGCCCGCGTGAACTCCGGCGACAGCAGCTTGGAAGCCACCGCCCGCACCGGATCCAGCGTCGCCCCCGGCACCCACAGCACCTTGGACTCCGGCTCGCCCTCCGCAGAGAACCAGGTCACCGGGAACGCCGCCCCCGCCATCCCGTACACCGCATGCGCGAACACCTCATGGATGTAGCCCACCTGCAACGGCGCGTCCGCGCACGAGGCCATCATCTTGCGCGCCAGCACATCGGCCGCCGCATGCTCACCCGGACCCGCAGCCGACAACGCAGCCGCGATCGACCCCGACGCCGACCACGCCCCCAGCCACAGCGCCCGCTCATCCGGCCCGTCCCCGCCCGGACCCTGCCCGTGTCCGTCCGGCCCGTGCCCGCCGTTTCGCCGCTCGCCCATGTCACAGCCCCAACCCGTCGCGGCCCGGAAAGACCGCGTAGTCCTTGACGTACTGGCGCGGCCTGGACGCCTTCACGAACGTCCCGCGCCCCGGCAGCACCACCACCGTCCCGGCTGCGATCAAGTCCCGCAGCGCGCCATCGACCACCCGCCGCGTCACCCCGAACTCGGCCGCCAGCACATCACGCCGCAACTTGGCGCCCTCATCCAGCACGCCCGAGGCGATCCGCTCGGCCAGCACCCCGCCCAGCCCCTCCACCGCACCGGCCACATCACCCGGCTCGGACACGAACGCCGGAACGACCCCGACCCCGCCCAGCACCGGCACACCACGCACCGGCACACCACCCTCCAGCCCGCACTCAAAGGGCCACTCCTGCACCGACACCACCCCCGGCGGCACCACATCAAGACGCCCGAACAACTCCGCGATCTCCACATCGGTGCGGAACACCCCCCGCGACGTCGCGTCCTGATACACCCGCTCGATCTCCCGCACCGCCTCCGGCACGGCACCGGTGGAGCACACATGCGACACCGCCACCACACTGCCCGGCGTCATCCGCTCCGCCAGCGCCGCCACGATCCCCGCCGGGTCCTGCTCATCGGTGACGAAGTGCAGCACCGCGATCAGCAGCACCGCCACCCGCCGATCCCAGTCCACCCACCGGTCCAGATCAGCGATCAGCGCATCGATGTCGCGGACATCGCCCGGCACGATCCGCATCCCCGGCACCAGCGCCCGATCATGCGCCAGCACCAGCGGATCATGATCCACCCCGATCACCTGCGCGTCCGGCACGATCGCCCGCGCGACGTCCAGCGGCGTCGGCGCGGTCGGGATCCCCGTCCCGATGTCCACGAACTGATCGATCCCGCTAGCGGCGGCCCACTCCACCACCCGGCGCATGAACGCCCGATTCTCGCGGGCCGCGTTCGCGATCGACGGCGCCGCCGCCATCACCCGCAACCCCGCCTCACGATCAGCCGGACCGTGATCCTTACCGCCCAGGAAGAAGTCGTACATCCGCGCCGTAGAAGGAACCGACGGATCCCACACCCCGTCGGCGCTCTCCACCACACCCGGAGCCGGGAACCGCGCCGCCCATGCCCGCGCGTCCTCCGACAACGACTCCACCCGCACCCCGAACACCGACAACTCCTCGCCACCCGAGCCCGAGCCACCCGAGCCCGCAGCCGTGTCCTTGTCCGACCGCCGCGCCATCACCGACCCACCCCCGAAGCCGACCCCGACACCACCGACCCGGCGGCGTTCTGCGGTACCGCCCGACCGGCCGCCCGTGCCAGCAGGCCCACCAGCACACCCGGCGCCGCCTCCACCTCATCCACCGGCACCACCCCCTCACCCCCCACCAGGAACCACCACACGCCCCCCACCGGCGCACAGTCCACATCCAACCCACCCCCACATGAGCCGCTCCCGCCGCCAACGCTGACCACGTTCAGCACCGGCCGCGCCCCCGCCCGACTCACCACCCCACACGCCAACCCCGACCCCGGCGCCGACACCACCGCCTCCAACGCCGCCAGATGCAACCGACCCGGCCCCATCGCCAACGTCAACCGCTCCGACGTCCGTTCCTGCTTGCTCGGCTCTCCTCGCATGACCCGGTCTCCTTTACGCCCGGCATGTTGCTTTCGACCGCCGATGAAACACCGTGCGTGAGGACGTAGCTACACCGTTTGCGGGACGTCAGGGACGTTTTCGAGATACGCTCGAAACTCGTCCGATACGTCCCAGGGGGCGCTGTGACCAACCTGTCTCTACGCCGCGCAATGGCGGATGCGAGAATGAATGAGCAGGACCTTGCAGAAGCCTGCCGAGTGGACGCCAAGACGGTGGCCCGCTGGGTAGCCGATGAGGCGCGAGTGCCTCACCCCCGGCATCGATGGGCTGTCGTCGAGGCTCTGGGAGTTGATGAGGCCGTGCTCTGGCCCGACACCGTACGCAAGAACATCAAGACTGGCGCAGATCGTGAGATCGTCGCCGTGTACCCATATCGCTCAGCGTGCCCCAAATCAGTGTGGCGCGAGCTGATCACGAAGGCGAAGAGTGAACTGACCTTTGCGGGTTACACCAACTACTTCCTGTGGCTCGAACTGCCCAACCTTCGGACGGTTCTACGCAAGAAGGCGGAGGAGGGATGCGCAGTCCGCTTCCTCGTCGGTGATCCAGACAGCGAGGTCACTCGCCGCAGGGAGGAGTTGGAAGCCGTCCCGCTGACCGTCAGCACCCGTATCCGGATCACCCTGGACGAACTAGCCAAGCTCAAGGACGTGTCCGGCATCGAGACTCGGCATGGTGACGAGCACATCGCCATGAGCATCTTCGTCTTCGACGATCAGATGCTCGTCACTCCTCACCTGGCACGTCTCGTCGGTCACGACTCGCCCATGCTTCATCTCCGGCGGCAGCAGGCGGACGGGCTGTACGACCGCTTCGCCAACCACGTCAGCCAGCTTTGGGAACTTGCCCGCCAGTCGAACGACTGACCAAGGACGCAGGGACGAGCCGCTGTGTGAGGGTTTTCCCTACTAGGTCAAGGCGCGCGCCGTTGCGGCGCGCGCCTTCGCGCATGGTCGGCCGATGGACGCGGCTTCGGGGCCGCTCGGGTGACGCTGACCGCCGGAGCAGTACCCGGCGGATCGGGCGATCACCGGCGCCCGGACGGGCACGAGACCGAGCGGGGCCCCTACCCCACTCGGCTCGGCCCTCAGACGCCGTGACGCCCTCCCGCCGACCTGTCCGCCGTCACGCGCACCCAGCGCACCCCCGGCGCGCTCCCATCGGCGAGCCGCGCGAAGTTCCGCGACCGGCAGCCGCGCTTTGTCCCGATCAGGCTCAGCCCACCGCGCAGGGCACGGCCGCCGGCTGCTCGCCATCGCGCGGGCAACGGCCCAGCTCACTGGCCATGCCGAACCGGTGCCGCCCCCGGAGCCGACGCCGCCCGCTCGACCAGGCCCAGCCGCAACAGCGCCGAGCGTACCGCGCCCCGACTACGCCCGAAGTGCCGCACCAGATCGGCAGTCGGTACGCCCCGCGCGTGCAGCTCCCGGAGCCTGGCGTCTTCCTCCGCGCTCCAGGGCTTGCCGTGGTTGGGATGCTTGGCGCGCAGCCTCGCCAGCCGACCGCCGCCCGTCTCCTCGCCTTCCAACGTCCGCACCGATTCGGCCCGCACGTTGAGCACCTGCTGACCGCCGTTCAGCAACACGATCTGATCGGCTTCCACCGTCATCTCCGTGACCGTCACCGAGTCGAACCGCTGCGGACCGTCGAACACCACCCGCATCTGAGCCATGCGCACCCCTGTCCCCGCGTGCAACCAGCCCCCCGACCAGACCGGGTGATACCCGCTCGCACCACTCGGCAAGCCGCATCCCACACCCGAGGCCCGCTCTACGCCCCAGCAGGCGAACTAGGTGCCGCTTTTTTGGTTCCCAACCAACCCCGACCCCCACCCCTTACACGGACCCGCCTCCGGCGTAGGGCTCTACCCATAAGAGATGTGCGACCCTGCCAGCGCGCTAAGCCGTCTCGTCGCAGACTGGTGTGTGTGAGACTTCCCCCTACTACCTGTTGAACGCTGAGGGCGTGCGCGCGGACGGGCACGACCTTGACCGGGGACCCCTCCGGCGGGCCGCCCCCGGCCTGATGCGGGCAGCCCCAGAGGCAGCCCGGAGCCGCGCGAGGCTAGCAGCCCGCCGCCCCGGTCAAGCCCGCACCCGCCCGCCAAGGTGACCGCCCGCCGCACCGGCCCCAGCACCGCCACGCCCGCCCGTGCCGCTGGACCGGCAGCCGCCACCACCTTACGCACCCACCGCCCAGCGCCAAGGGCGGCCGCCGGCACGCTCCCCACCGCGACCGCTTGGCACCCAACCCCGCGCCGCGCCATCCTGGAGCCGCAGCGCGAGGAGGGGACGACCCGATGAGCGAAGACTTGGCCGCCGTCATCGCCGACCAGCTAAAGCGAACCGGCCAGACCGGCACCGTCTACCACTCACCCGACGAACGCGACCGCCTACGCGCCGCCGGACGCCAAGCCGGACGAATGCTCAACCGGCCCGTCCGCACGTTCGACACCGCCGCCCGGCATCCACGCTGCGACACCGACCAATGCGGAACCGTGCGGGTCGTCCTCACCGATTGGGGCACCAACCCACTAGAGCGCCAGCTCACCCAGACCCGCGCCAACAAGGCCATAGACCGCGCACTCAGCGAGTGACCAGCGCGAACCGGCACGGGCCATGGCCCGCACATGGCCCGTGAACAGCGAGCACCAGCGGCAACCAGCACGCCCCAGTGAGACAAGATCAACACGCCCGCCACCACGGTGCCACCAAACCCCCAGGTCAACGCGCATCCCCCCACGTGAACGGGGCGGCACCCGATCTCTCGGATACCGCCCCGCCTAGGCGCCGGTTTTTCTGTGGATAACCGGGCCGTCAGGTCAGTGCCGGATGCACCGTGCCAACGACCTCCCCCAGCGAGATGACCGACCCCGACGCGCCCGGGGCCGTCGCCCGGATCGTCACCGTGTCGCCGTCCTCCAGGAACGTCCGCTTCGTCCCGTCGCCGAGGTCCACCGGCTCGCGGCCGTTCCAGCCGAGCTCCAGCAGGCAGCCGCGCTGGCCGCGCTCCGGCCCCGACACCGTCCCGGACGCGAACAGGTCGCCCGTGCGCAGCGGCGCGCCGTTCACCGTGGCGTGCGCGAGCTGCTGCGGCGCCGTCCAGTACATCCCGGCGAACGGCGGCTCGGACACGACCTGCCCGTTGATCAGGACCTCGAGCCGCAGGTCCAGCCCCCACGGCTCGGCGCAGCGCAGGTAGCCGAGCGGCGCCGGGTCCTGGACGGGCGGGTCCACCCGCGCGTGCTCCAGCGCGGCCACCGGCACCACCCACGGGGAGATCGACGTCGCGAACGACTTGCTGAGGAACGGCCCGAGCGGCTGCGACTCCCACGCCTGGAGGTCGCGCGCGCTCCAGTCGTTGACCAGCAGGAACCCGAACACGTGATCGCGGAAGGCACCGGTCGGCACGCCCCGTCCCGGCATCGACGGGACGCCCGCGACGAACCCGACCTCCGCCTCGAAGTCCAGCCGCAGCGACGGCCCGTACGACGGCTCCGGCTCGCTGACCCCGGTCATGCGCTGCCCGGACGGCCGGACGATCGGCGTGCCCGACGGGTACACCGTCCCGGCGCGGCCGTGGTAGCCGACCGGCAGCCGCTTCCAGTTCGGCTTGAGCGGCTCGCCCTGCGGCCGGAAGATCCTCCCGACGTTGGCCGCGTGGTGCTCGGACGAGTAGAAGTCCACGTAGTCGGCGACCTCGATCGGGCGCAGCACCTCCACGTCCGCCAGCGGGATCAGGTGCGGTTCCACCCGCGGACGGTGCGCCGCGTCCGTCAGCAGGTCGGTGAGGCGGGCGCGGTTGGCCTGCCAGGCGGCGCGCCCCGCCACCATGAACGCGTTGAGCGAACCGGACGCGAAGTAGTGCCGGTCCTCCACCAGCCCGGCGGCCGACAGCCCCGCGAGGTCGAGAACGTACGCGCCGATCGCCACGCCCACGCGCGGCATCTCCCCGGGACGCGAGAACACGCCGTACGGGAGGTTCTCGATGCCGAAGCCGTCGTCCTCGTCCAGCTCCACCCACGAAACCGTTGTCATGGAGACATATCTTCCCCGGTGTCCCGCGTTCTGACCGGCTTCGAGCGCCCCTCATCCGGCCCCGCCCGCACGGGACGCGCCCGGGGCCGCGGCTCACTCCACGGGAGGCGTGGGACCGCTGCGGAAGTTGCCGGACGGCGGCGGGTTCCAGTCCCAGATGCGACCCTCCCCGGGCTCCCGCTCGTCCTCCGGGCTGGGCGACGGGTGCGGGACACGCGGGACCGGCGGGGCGTCGCCGCCGTCGCCCGCGTCCGGGTCCTCGGCCCGGTCGGCGGGCGGGCCGTCCTGCTCCTCCGCGCCGTCGTCGTGGGCGGCGGGCTCGGCGCCGTCGGTGGCGGGCGCTGCACCGCCGGCCTCGGCGTCGGCGCCGTCGTCGTGGGCGGCGCCCTCCGCACCGGGAACGACGATGTCGGGACGGGTCGTCCGCGCCTTCTCGCCGGGCTCGGGGCCATCGGCGTCGCGGCCCCTGACCAGTTCGACGTCGGTGGGCAGCAGCGCGGGCGCCGGCCGGGGCTCGGGCAGCGGGTCGAGCGGAGGGGACGGCTCGCGCTCATACTCCTCCGCGTAGTCGACGTCGTAGTCCTGCTCGTCGTCGGCTTCGCCGTAGCCCTCGCGCGCCACGCCGTAGCCCTCGGACGCCACGCCGTAGCCCTCGGACGCCACGCCGTAGCCCTCGGGCGCCACGCCGTAGCCTTCACGCGCGACGGCGCGCGCCCCCGCGTAGTCGTCCTCGCGGGTCACCTCACGGCCGTGCGCGTACTCGTCATCGTCATCGTGCCCGCGCGCGCCCGCGTAGTCGTCCTCGCGGGTCACGTCGTGCCGGGACACCGGCTCGTCATCGTGGTCGAGGTCGGGCCGGTGACCGTGCGGCACCTCGTAACCGTGGTCGCGTGCCACCTCGTACTCGTGGACGGTGGCGTGGTCGAACTCGTGCTCGGGTTCGGACGAGGCGACGGGCAGCAGGTCCAGCGGACGGAGGCGCGGCTCGTACTCGCGCTCCTCCTCGTAGGAGTGCTCCTCGGCCGCCGGCGCCTCCAGCGCGGCGGGCGGCTCCAGGGCGGGGAGCACCTTGACGTGGCCGCGCTGCGCCTCGACGGGCCCGGGCTCGTCCGCGGCGGGGCGGGACACCCGGATCTGCTTGATCATCGTCAGCCACAGCCAGACCGCGATCACCAGCATCACGTGCGGCGCCACGGCCACGCCCGCGCGGACGGAGTCGCGCGGCAGCGAGTCGAATCCCCACACGGCGTGCTGGACGGCGGCAGCGGCGGCCCCGGCCACCAGGAGCAGCAGCAGCGCCCACCGCAGGAGCCTGCTCCACCAGCGGGCGTTCCGCGCGACCACCAGCGCGAGGATCGTCATGGCGGTGAGCGCGTCGGCCATCACCGGATAGACCGGCGCCCACCGGCGGCTCGCCCGTCCGGCCAGCGCGAGCTCGCGCAGGACGGGATAGGTCAGCACGTAGGCGCCGGCCGCCAGCGCGACGACGACGAGGCCGGCGGTCGCGGTGAGCAGCCGCCGCTGGGCAGGGCTGTAGCGGGGGCCGCCGGGGCGCGTGGGATCAGATGGCATGACTCTCGTTCCGGGGTGAACGCCTTGCGGGGTGGGCCTTCAAGGCGACCCTAGCCAGCCCGGACGCCGCTCACCCGCATCTTCGCCGCGATGATCCAGGACGGCGCGCCTTAAGCCCGGAGAAGCCCGCTTTGCGGCCGCGATGCGGCGGGAAGATCGGGAGGCGGGAAGATCAGGAGGTGGGAACGACCAGGGCGGTGGCCATGGCGGCCAGCCCCTCACCGCGGCCGGTCATGCCGAGGCCGTCCGTGGTGGTGGCGGAGACGCTCACGGGGGCGCCGCCCAGCGCCTCGCCGAGGACCTTCTCCGCTTCGGCGCGGCGCTTGCCGATCTTGGGCCGGTTGCCGACGACCTGGACGGCGACGTTCCCGATGGCGAAGCCGGCGTCGGCGGCCAGGCGGGCGACCTCGCGCAGCAGGTCGACCCCGGACGCCCCGGCCCAGCGCGGGTCGGCGGTGCCGAAGACGGCGCCGAGATCACCGAGACCGCAAGCCGACAGCAGGGCGTCGCACGCGGCGTGCGCGGCGACGTCGCCGTCGGAGTGCCCGGCCAGGCCGTGGCCCTCCCCGGGCCATTCGAGTCCCGCGACCCAGAGGGGGCGCGGCTCCGACGAGAACGGGTGGACGTCGGTACCGACGCCCACCCGTGGAATCCGCGCGTTCAACTCAGCTGGCCAGGACCTCGTCGAGCAGGGCCTCGGCCTTGTCCTCGTTGGTCTTCTCGGCGAGCGCGAGCTCGCTGACCAGGATCTGGCGCGCCTTGGCGAGCATGCGCTTCTCGCCCGCCGACAGGCCGCGCTCCTTGTCGCGCCGCCAGAGGTCGCGAACGACCTCGGCGACCTTGTTCACATCGCCGGAGGCGAGCTTCTCGAGATTCGCCTTGTACCGGCGCGACCAGTTGGTGGGCTCCTCGGTGTAGGGTGCGCGAAGCACCTCGAACACCTTCTCCAGACCCTCCTGGCCGACGACGTCCCGGACGCCCACGTCCTCGACGTTCTCGACCGGAACCTGCACTGTCAGGTCGCCCTTGTCGACCTTCAAGACCAGATAGGTCTTTTCCTCACCTTTGATGGTGCGAGTCTCGATGGCCTCGATCCGAGCAGCCCCATGGTGGGGGTAGACGACGGTGTCGCCGACCTGGAAAGTCATGTGACAAGTACCCCTTCCGCTACGACCAGGGTAGCACGGAAACCAGCGTGGCTGAACCGGCCTTCCTGACATATCCGCAGGTCAAGCCGCATATTGGGGTATTGACAAAGCTCTTTAATGGTGCATCACGCACCTGTTCCCCGCACTCAGCGTGACCGGAGCACCACCAGTCTCCCCCCGGAACGCCCTTACCGCCAACCCCCCTCGCGATACAAGCGTCCCCGCTGCCGATCGGGCGGACGCGCCCCATACTGGAGGTGAACATGCCGCCCCGGGCGGGTACGAAGCGGCCGGAAGGGACCGAAACGGGCAGTGGCGGACGGCGAGGCGGTGCCGGCGAGCGACGGCGAGGGAGGTGCGGCGTGAGGCCCGACGGCGACCCCGACCCCGATGACTACGGGCTCCCGCACGTCGACGTCGTCGTGCCCGATGACGCCCGCGAGCTGGACCGCGACGTGCTCGCCTACCGCCGCGAGGAGCGCCGCCGCCGGCGCCGCAGGCGGCTGCGCCGGGTCGCCCGCCCGGTCACCCGGTTCGGCGTCGCCATCCCGATCATCGCCGGGGCGCTGCTGGTCGCGCTGATCAGCGGGGCGCTGATGACGGCGTTCGGGCCGCGCCCGGCGCCCCGTCCGAAGGGCGTCGCGCTGGCCCCGAGCCCGGCCGCCGCGCCGGGCGAGATCGGCGGGCTGCTGCCGGCCGGGGCGGTGGACGTGGTGAACCGCGACAAGAACACCCGGGACCTGCGCGACCTGCGGCCCGCGGTGTTCGGCATCGTGCCGCCCGGCGCGGAGTGCCCGGGCGTCGTCGCCGCGCTGGCGGGCAGCGCGCACGAGTACGGGGTCCGGTTCATGCTGGTCGCCGATCCGCGGCCGGCGGCGGGCCGGCAGCCGGTCCCGCTCAAGGACATCAAGGCGTGCGCGGGCACGGCCCACGACGGCACGGCGGAGATCCTGGAGGACTCGAAGGCCCTGCTGGCGGGCGCCTACGCCCCGGCGCCGACGGCGGGGTCCGCGCTCACCGCCGTGTTCGTCCAGCCGGACGGCGTCGTCAAGAACGTCGTGGCGGGCGCGACCCCCGGCCCGGATCTCGCGCAGAAGGTCAAATCGCTGAGATACGGCTGACATTTTCCGTCCGTGTCGCCACCCCGGATCAGGGTTCGGGCAGGGACCTCGCTACGCTTCCCCTGGCGTATCTCACGCCACCTGGAACCTTCAACACCCCTTTTTTTCGCGAGGAGACCGACGCCGTGATCCGAAACAGCCGTCGAGTGGTCGCGCTCGCCGTCGCGGGCGCCGTCGCGATCGCACCGGTGATCTCCGGCTGCGGCGCCGGCGAGGAACCTCAGACCTCCGCTCCCACCCAGCTGACGGAAGGCGTCAACACGTCCGTCCCGTCGAACCAGCCGGCGGCGGCGCAGATCGCCGTGCGCAACCTGTTCGTGCTGGGGCCGAAGCCGGGCCAGACGCTGCCGGCGGGCGGCGCCGCGCCGCTGTACGCGACGATCGTCAACCAGGTGAAGGGCCGTCCGGACAAGCTGATCTCGGTGAGCTCGCCGGCCTTCTCGCAGGTGAAGCTGCAGGGCGGCGGCGTCGTGATCCCGGCCGCCGCACCGTCCGGCGTGGGCGGCGCGGTGAAGCTGATCGGGCAGACGATCGCTCCGGCCGCGCCCGCGAGCGAGAGTCCGTCGCCGAAGAAGGGCAAGAAGTCGCCGGGCGCCACCGAGACCCCGGGCGCCACCGAGACGCCGGGCGCGACCGGCACCCCTGTCAAGCCGAGCCCGACGGGCCCGGGCCAGGTGCCGAGCGGGAACCCGTCGCGCACGTCCAGCACCACGCCGTCGGCGCCCCCGCAGGGCGCCACCGTGCCGTCGCCGGCCACCGGCACGGGCCCGCTGGTCGTGCTGACCGGCGCGGCGCAGCAGCTGCTCGGCGGCGAGCAGATCATGGTGACGCTGCGGTTCGAGCAGGCCGGCTCCGTGCAGGTCCAGGTGCCGGTGATCCCGCAGCAGGGCGAGTACGAGACCTACCCGGCCGCGCCGGGGACCGAGGCGACGCCGACCGGCGGCGCGTCCCCGTCCCCGACCGTGTCCGGCGGTTCCGGCACGGGCGGCACGACGCCGACCCCCACCGGCTCGGCCACTCCGACGCCCGCCGGCTCGCCCACCCCGTAAGGCCCCGGACCCGGCCCCATCTCGAACGACGGAACGGCCCGTACGGCACTCGCGCCGTACGGGCCGTTCTCGTTCCGATCAGGGCTCGAACTTATAGCCGAGGCCGCGGACGGTGACGATGTAGCGCGGCGAGGACGGGGTCGCCTCGATCTTGGCGCGCAGGCGCTTGATGTGGACGTCCAGGGTCTTGGTGTCGCCGACGTAGTCGGCGCCCCAGACGCGGTCGATCAGCTGCATGCGGGTCAGGACGCGGCCCGCGTTGCGGAGCAGCACCTCCAGCAGCTCGAACTCCTTCAGAGGGAGCTGGACCGGGGCGCCGCCGACGCTGACCACGTGCCGTTCCACGTCCATCCGGACCGGCCCGGCCTCCAGGGTGGCCGGGGCCAGCTCCTCGACCTCGCCCTGGCGGCGCAGCACCGCGCGCATGCGGGCGATCAGCTCGCGGGTGGAGAACGGCTTGGTGACGTAGTCGTCGGCGCCGAGCTCCAGGCCGACGACCTTGTCGACCTCGCTGTCCTTGGCGGTGAGCATGATCACCGGCACGCTGGACCTGGTGCGCAGCTCCCGGCAGACCTCGGTGCCCGGGAGGCCGGGCAGCATCAGGTCGAGCAGCACGAGGTCGGCACCGTTGCGCTCGAAGATGTCCAGCGCGTCGGGCCCGGTGGCCGCGACCGCGACCTCGAAGCCCTCCTTGCGCAGGTTGTACGACAGTGCGTCGCTGAACGACTCCTCGTCTTCAACGACGAGCACGCGGGTCACGGTGTTGCCTCCCGGGCGTTTTCCATTGCTGCCCTCTCGACGGGCCTGACTGCGGGGATGGGCGGGTCGAGGAGCGGGAGCCGGAGCGTGAACGTCGATCCGGACCCCTCCTTGCTCCATACCGTCACCTCGCCGCCGTGCTTGGTGGTGACGTGCTTGACGATGGCCAGGCCGAGGCCGGTGCCGCCGGTCTGGCGCGAGCGGGCCGGGTCGACCCGGTAGAACCGCTCGAAGATCCGCTCGATCTCCGCCTCCGGGATGCCGATGCCCTGGTCCGTGACGTTGATCTCGACGTACCGGTCGTCGCACCGGCGGGCGGACACGACGACCCGGGTGTGCTCGGGGCTGTAGGCGACGGCGTTGTCGATGAGGTTGCGCAGCGCGGTGATCAGCAGTTCCTCGTCGCCGCGCACCCGCAGGCCCTCCTGCCCGCCGGCGGCCAGCTCGATGTCCTTGCTGGACGCCTTGATCGAGCAGCGGTCGATGGCCTCGGCGGTGATCTCGTCGAGCCGGACGGGCCGCAGCTCGGGCAGCGGCTCGTCGCCCTGGATGCGGGACAGGGTCATCAGGTCCTGGACGAGGTTGGTCAGCCGGACCGACTCGTACTGCATGCGCCCGGCGAAGCGGCGGACGGCCTCGGGGTCGTCGGCGGCGCCCTCGACGGTCTCGGCGAGCAGCGAGAGGGCGCCGACGGGGGTCTTCAGCTCGTGGCTGACGTTGGCGACGAAGTCGCGGCGGATGGCCTCGGTGCGGCGCATCTCGGTGAGGTCCTCGGCGAGGACGAGGACGAGGCCGTGGGAGCCGAGCGGCGCGACGCGGACCGCGAACCAGCGCCCTTCGGCGCGGCCGCGGCGGCGGGTCTCGCCGACTTGGATCTCCGTCTCGCGGATCTCGCCGTCGCGGCGGACGAGCCGGGCCATCACGAGCAGCTCGTCGATGACGAGGCGCTCGCCGCTGACCATGCCGAACGCGCGGGCGGCCGAGCTGGCCCGCAGCACCCGGTCTTCGGCGTCCAGCACGACGGCCGAGGACCGCAGGACGCTGAGCACCGAGGCGACGCCCGGTGGCACGCCTCCGGCAGGCGCCGCCAGGGACGCCGTCCGCTGGGCTCGCTCGCTCACGCGCACCGCCAATCCAGTCGCGAGCCCGATCGCGAGCCCGGCAAGCCCGGTCAGGCTCGCGACGATTTCGACCTCCACACCACGGATCGTAAGCGGCGTTTCGAGGCCCGCCGCCCGGCGGGCCGCCGGAACGGCGTCTCGTTCCCCGAAAGTTCACCTTCTTATACGCGAGGGTTCATGCTGGTCGGGCAGGCTGTTGCGTGGGCGAGTCCGCCCAGAATGACCGTCTTTCACCCCCTTTGCCCCAAGGAATCCCAATTGCGTGACGCGTATCACGAGGAGCTCGACTCCCTCTCCGACAAGCTGGTGGAGATGACCCGCCTCGTCCGCTCCGCGATGGCGCGCGCGGTCACCGCGCTGCTGGACGCGGACCTGCGGCTGTCGGAGGAGGTCATCAGCGGGGACGAGCACGTGAACAAGATCGACGCGGAGATCGAGGAGACGGTCTTCGACCTGATGGCCCGGCAGCAGCCGGTCGCCGGCGACCTGCGCACCCTGATCACCGCGCTGCGGATGAGCGGCGACCTGGAGCGGATGGGCGACCTCGCGGTGCACATCGCCAAGACCGCCCGCCGCCGCCACCCCGAGTCGGCGGTCCCGCCCGAGCTGCAGGCCACCGTGCTGGAGATGGGCCAGATCGCCGAGCGGATGATCGCCAAGACGGGCAGCGTGATCGCGTCGCAGGACGTCGAGATGGGCCTGGAGCTCGACGCCGACGACGACCAGATGGACCGCCTGCACCGCCGCCTGTTCGACATCCTGCTGTCCCCGAAGTGGAAGCACGGCGTCGAGCCCGCCGTCGACATCACGCTCGCCGGCCGCTACTTCGAGCGCTTCGCCGACCACGCCGTCCACGTCGCGGAGAACGTCGTCTACCTGGTCACCGGGCAGCGCCCCGCGGAGATCACCGACCTCCCCTGACCCGGTCGGCGCGCGCTCGCCCGCCCCGCGGCGCGCGGCGGTTCAGACGACGGGCCGGGCGACGAGGGCGGCGTTGGCGAGCGCCCTGATGCCCCGCTTCAGGTCCTGCGGCGCGACATCGCCGATCAGGAGCCGCTGCAGCAGGTATCCGGGCATGATCGCGAAGAGGGTCTTGCTCGCGGCCTCGACGTCGGTCCCGGCCGGCAGCCGCCCCTCGCCGACGAGCCGCCGCAGGTAGGCCCCCCAGATCTCGCGCAGCCCGGCGAACGACCGGGTGAGGTGGTCGGCGAGGTCCGCGTCGTACATGGCGAGGGCCCAGGCCTGCGGGGCGAGCCGGACGGGCCCGTCCTCGCCGGACAGGCCGGTGAGCTTCTCGGCGAGCGCATCGAAGATCTCGTCGAGCGGGAGCAGCCGGTCGCCGGTGGTGAGGTCGACCAGGAACGCCTGAAGGTCGCCGACCACGGCCATGAGGTTGGCGGCGACGATCTCGTTCTTGCTCTTGAAGTACCGGTAGACGGCCCCGGCCGACAGCCCGGACTCGGCGAAGATGTCCTGCATGGACGTCTCGTGGACGCCCTTGCGGACGAAGCACCGGCGCGCGGCGTCCAGGATCTGGCGGCGGCGGCGTTCGAGGTGCTCCTCGCTGACTCGCGGCATGGCGCCAATCTAAAACGAACGTTCGTTTCTTGACAAGCCGGACGGGGCGGTGCGACGCTTTCCGGGAGCTAAAAAGAACGGACATTCGCTTTTCTTGAGGAGCGGGCATGAAGTCCTCCCCCGCCGTGCGCGCCCTGGGCGTCGCCGCCGGCGCCGCACTGCTGCAGCTCGTCATGATCACCGCGTTCGCGTGGCCGGCCGCCCACCTCGCGCCCCGCCGCGTCCCCATCGTCGTCGCCGGTCCCGCGGCCGGACCGGTCGCCGAGCGGCTGGCGGACGCCCGGCCCGGCGCCTTCGCCATCTCGACCCGCCCGGACGAGGCGTCGGCGCGCAAGGCCCTCACCGACCGCGACGCCTACGGCGCGATCATCGCCACGCCGTCCGGGACGCAGGTGCTCACCGCCTCCGCGGCCTCCCCGGCGGTCGCGCAGCAGCTCGACGCACTGGCCCAGCGGTTCGCCCCGAAGCGGGACGCGGCGGCGGGGGCGGTGCCCGCCGTCCGGGACGTCGTCGCCGCCGACCCCGACGACCCGCGCGGCACCGGGTTCGGCGGCATGGCGCTCCCGCTGATCATGTCGTCGATCGCCGCGGCCGCGCTGCTGACCTTCGCGGTCCGCCGGGTGTCCTGGCGGTCCGCCGGCGTGCTGCTGTTCGCGCTGCTCGGCGGGCTCGGCTCGGCGGCGCTCGCGCAGTCCTGGATGTCGCTGCTGCCCGGCCCCTACCTCGCCATCGCCGGCGTCATGGCGGTCACCATCGCCGCCGTCACCGGTACCGTCGCCGGGCTGGCGTCCCTCGGACGGGCCGGGCTCGGCGTCGGCGCCTTCGTCTTCCTGCTGGTCGGCAACCCGCTGTCCGCCGCGACCTCGGCCCCCGAGCTGCTGCCCCGGCCGTGGGGCGAGATCGGCCAGTACCTCCCGCCCGGCGCGAGCGCGACCCTGCTGCGCTCGGCCGCCTTCTTCGACGGCGCCGGCGCCGCCCGCCCGATCGCGGTGCTCGCCGGCTGGACGGTCCTCGGGGCGGCCCTCCTCGCGCTCGGCGCCCGGCGCGGCCGCGCCGGGCGGGCCGCCACCGCCGACCGCGCCCCGGAGCCGGCGCTCACCTGACCCCCTGCCCTTCCGGGAGGCGCTCCCCGGAAGGGCCCGCCGCGTTCACGACAGGTTGCTGATCGGCAGCAGGCCGCGCTCGCCGAACACCTTCTTGGCGACGAGCGTCGCGTTGAGGGACCGGGGTATCCCCGCGTAGACGGACGTGTGCAGCAGCGCCTCGGCGACCTCCATGGCGGTCAGGCCGACGTTCAGCGCGGCGTTGATGTGCACCTCCAGCTCGATCTCGCAGCCGCCCAGCGCCGCCAGCACGCCGAGCGTGACGAGCTGGCGGTCGCGGGCGGGCAGCTCCGGCCGGGCGTACATGTCGCCGAACGCCCACGCGACGACCTGGTGGCCCAGCTCGGGCGAGACGTCGGCGAGCGAGTCGACGACCCGCTGCCCGGCCTCCCCGTCGACCTGCTCCAGGACCTTCATTCCGTACCGGTAGCGCTCTTCGCGGTTCATCTCGTCCTCCTTGAAGCGGTTGCGATGACTAGATCGTGGCCCAGGAAACCGCTTCGGGTGCCTATGAGGCATGTGGAGATATACTTCCCATGCTCAGGAGGCATGGATGGACTTGCGGATGCTCGGTTACATCGTCGCGATTGCGGAGGAGGGCTCGATCAGCGGCGCCGCCCGCCGCCTGCGGCTGACCCAGCCGACCCTCAGCCGGCAGCTGCGCGAGCTGGAACGCCGCCTCGGCACCGAGCTGTTCGTCCGCGAAGGGCGCGGCCTCACTCCGACCGCCGCCGGAAAAGCGCTGGTGAAGCGCGCTTCGGTGGTGCTGGCGGAGGCGGAGGCGGCACTGGAGGACGTCCGGCTCGCCGCGCAGGGCCTCGCCGGGCGCGTGACGGTGACGTTCGCCGGGTCCGGGATCAACGGGCCGCTCGGCGGCGCGCTCGGCCGGCTCCGCCGCGAGCTCCCCCGCGTCGACCTGCGGCTGGAGGAGAGCTTCAACGACGCCGAGATGTCCGACGGCGTGCTCGACGGGCGGTTCGACCTCGCCGTCCAGCGGCTCCCGTCCCGCGACGCGCGGCTCGCCACCCGGCCGTGGTGGAACCAGCCGCTCACCCTGTTCCTGCCGTCCGCGCACCCGCTCGCGCACGCGCCGGGCCCCGCGCCGCTGAGCGCGCTCGGCCGCATCCCGCTCGTGGTGTGGCCGCGCGAGGCGTCACCGCACTCCCACGACGAGATCCTCGCGCTGTGCGACCAGGCGGGCGTCGTCCCCCGCATCGGCGCGAGCGCCCGCAGCGTGCAGACCGTCCTCGCCCTGGTCGCGGCCGGTTTCGGCGGCGCGGTGATGCCGGACTCGCACCGCGCGCTGCGCCGCGTCGGCGTGACGCCCCGCCTGCTCGCCGGCACGAACACGACCCTCTATCTCGTCTGGCGCGCCGACGAGACCGACCCGCTCGTCCACCGCTTCCGGGACACCCTCGCCGACCTCGCCTGACCCGCACCGACCTCCCCTGACCCGCACCGTTCGGCGAGCGGCGCGGGTTCACGCCGGGCGCGGGCCGCGGGTGCTCAGTCGTCGGCCAGCAGGTCGCGGAGCAGGTCGCGCAGGGCCTCCTGCTTGTCGTCGGCCAGCGCGGCCAGCGGGGAGTGCGCGCCGAGGCGGTCGAGGACGCCGGCGCGGGCCCGCTCGCCCGCCGGGGTGAGGACGATCTCCTTGGCGCGCCGGTCGGTGGGGTGGGGGCGGCGCTCGATCAGGTCCTGCGCTTCGAGCCGGTCGAGGACGAACGTCGCGTTGGACGCCTCGCACGCCATCCGGACGGCCAGCTCGCGCGCCGTGATCGGCTCCGACAGCTCGCGGAGCGCGACGACCTGGGACGCGGTCATGCCGACGTCCTCGGCGACGCGCCGCACGTGGACGTCGAGCCGCTGCACGAACCGGTGGACGAGCTTGCACACGTCCCGGTCGATGTCGTCCGCCGCCGGCGCGGGCTGCTGGGCCATGCCGGAAGTCTACCCGACCTGATTCGAGTCATGATAATGATAGTTCGAACTATACGAGTTCGAACTACATGGAGCTGCGCGTGCCCCTCCCCCTGCTGTCCCTGATGCTGGTGGTCTTCGGCCTCACCACCGGCGAGTTCGTGATCGCGGGCATCCTGCCCGACGTGGCCGCCGGGCTCGCGGTGCCGGTGCCCGCCGCCGGCCGGCTGGTCACCGCCTACGCGCTCGGCATGATCGTCGGCGGTCCGGTCGTCACCGCGCTGACGGCGCGGCTGCCCCGCCGCCCCCTCGTCGCCGGGCTCGTGACCGTGTCCGTGCTCGCCAACCTCGGCTCCGCGGCGGCGCCCGGCTACGGGCTGCTGCTGGCCGCCCGGTTCGCCGCCGGGCTCGTCGTCGCGACGTTCTTCGCCGTCGCCATCGCCACCGCCGTCTCCACGGCCGCCGAGGGGAGGCAGGCCTCGGCCGTCGCGAAGGTCGCCCTCGGGATGAACCTCGGCATCGTCCTCGGCACCCCGCTCGGCACGCTCGTCGGCCAGCACCTCGGCTGGCGCGCCGCGTTCGTGGCCGTCGCCGCCGTCACCCTCGCCGGCCTGCTGATGGTGCTGCGGTTCGTCCCCGCGATCCCGGCCCCCGCCGGCTCGGTCCGCGGCGAGCTGCGCGTCTTCGCGGGCCGCGACGTCCGGCTCGCCATCGCGCTCACGGCCGTCGGCAACGTGGGCGTCGTGACCGTCTTCTCCTACATCGCACCGCTGCTCACCGGAGTCAGCGGCTTCGGCGAAGGCGCCGTGCCCGCCTTGCTGCTGGTGTACGGGGCGGGCGCGGTCGCGGGGAACTTCCTCGGCGGCCGGCTCGCGGACAGGGCCCTGATGCCGTCGCTGGCCGGCCTGCTCGCCGCGCTGGCGGCCGTGCTCGTGCTGTTCTGGGCCGCCGGGGGCGTGCGGCTCCTCGCCGTCCCGCTGGTCTTCGTCCTTGGGGTGCTCGCCTTCGCGATCATCCCGGGCATGCAGACCCGCGTGCTGAGCGCCGCGGGCGCCGCGCCTACGCTGGCCGTCGCGGTCAACGCCTCGGGCTTCCAGGTCGCCGCCGCGTTCGCGGGCTGGCTCGGCGGCGCCGTCATCGACCACGGTCCCGGCGCCCGCTCGCTGTACCTGGTCGGCGCGGCCCTCACCGTCGCGGGCCTGGGCATCGCGCTCGCCATCCTGCGCCGTGACCGCCGCATGTCCGCCGACCCCGAACGCCCCCTGGAGCAGGTCGGCTCCTGAGTCCGAGGGTCACTCCAGGGCGGTCGGCCTGATCGCCGCCATCGTCGACCAGGCCATCCCCCGCCTCGAACCCGGCCTCGCCCTGTGGCCCCCGAAGCCGCCCTGGAGACCCCGGCCCTCGCCCTGTAGGGTCCGCCTCGGCCCCGTCCGCAGGATCCGCCCCGCGATCCCCCACGCCCGGGAGGGCGATCGCGCATGGCACTGAGGAACATGCTGCTCGACGTCGCGCCGCTGCGCGCGTCGCCCGCCTTCCGGCGGCTGTGGGCAGGGCAGACGCTCTCCGGTTTCGGCGGGCAGATGACGCTCGTCGCCGTGATGTTCCAGGTCTGGCAGGCGACGCGGAGCACCACCTGGACCGGCGCGGTCGGCCTGGCGCAGGCGGTTCCGCTCGTCGCGCTCGGGCTCTTCGCGGGATCGCTCGTCGACCGCGTGGACCGCCGGAGGTTCTACCTGCTCACGACGGCCGGGCAGACGGCGTGCTCGCTCGCCCTCGCACTCCAGGGCCTCCTCGGGCACCTCCCGCCGGCCGGGGTCCTCGGGGTGGTCGCGGCGCAGTCCTGCTTCGCCGCGGGCGGCGGGCCCGCCTCGCGCGCCTTCATCCCGCGGCTGCTGCCGAAGGGGCAGGTGGCCGCCGGACTGGCGCTGCGGCGGATCGCCTTCCAGGGCGCCATGCTGGTCGGGCCCGCGCTGGGCGGGCTGATCGTGGGCGGCCTCGGCGTCGGCGGCTGCTACCTGATCGACGCGCTCACCTTCGCCGCCGCGCTCTACGGCGCGTTCGGCCTGCCGCCGATGCCTCCGGGCGGCGAGCCCGCGCGTCCCGGGCTGCGCGGGGTGCTGGACGGCCTGGCGTTCCTCGTCCGGACCCCGGTGATCCGCGGGGCCCTGCTCACCGACCTGGCCGTCACCGTGCTGTCGATGCCGGTCAGCCTGTTCCCGCTGATCAACGCGGAGCGGTTCGGCGACGACCCGCGCACGCTCGGGCTGTTCCTCACCGCGATCGCGGCGGGCGGCGTCGCCGCGTCGCTGCTCTCCGGCACCTTCACCCGGCTCCCCCATCCGGGCCGGGTCATGCTCGCCGGCTCCGCCGGCTGGGGCGCCGCGCTCGTGCTGTTCGGCCTGGCCCCGGACCCGTGGACGGGCCTCGCCTGCCTGGTCCTGGCGGGCGCCGCCGACACCGTCTCCGTGGTGTCGCGGGGCACCGTCGTCCAGCTCGGCACCCCGGCCGAGCTCCTCGGCCGGGTCGGCGCCGCCGAGCAGATCGTCGGGCAGGCCGGTCCCGACCTCGGCAACCTGCGCGCCGGGCTGGTCGCGGACGCCACGTCCGGCACCGCGGCCGCCGTCAGCGGCGGACTGCTCTGCCTCGGCGCCGTCGCCGCCGTGGCGGCCGCCACGCCGCCCCTCCGCCGGCGCTCCGCGTCCCCGGCGCGGTAACGGTCGGCACGGCCGCGCTCAGCACGGCCACGCTCAACGCGGCGCGGGCTCCACCCTTCGGCGGAGCAGGCAGAACTCGTTGCCCTCCGGGTCGGCGAGGACGTGCCAGGACTCCTCGCCCGTCTGCCCCACGTCGGCGGTCCGCGCGCCGAGGTCGAACAGCCGCTGGAGCTCCTCGTCCTGGTCGCGGTCGGTCGCGTTCACGTCGAGATGAAGGGGCAGCTTGCCGCGCTTCGGTTCGTCGCTGCGGCTGAGGACCAGCCTGAGGTCGCCCTCGCCCAGCCCGGTTCCGGCGGGCCCGATCTCGATGTCGCCGTTGTCATCGCGCTCCAGGACGGCGTAGTCGAGCACCGCGCACCAGAACTCGGCGAGGGTCTCGGGGTCCCGGCAGTCGATGACCAGCTCGGTGATGCGGCATGCCATCGCGCCACAGTACCCCGTTAACGATCATGAGCGGGGAGCGGGGAAGGCGCCGCCGGGACGGCGGCGCGGCCGGGGACGGCGGCGGGGACGCGGCCAGGGGCGGTCGTTACGGGAGGCTTATCACGAAAGGCCCGTTCTGCGATCATCAAAGGGTGAGCGCTGGTGCGACGTGGAGCATCGTCGGCGTCCTGATGGCCGCCACCCTGTTGGCCTTCGTGACGCGCTCCCGGGTCATCGGCCGGCTCTGGGGACCGGTCTTCCGCATCGCGCACGGCACCGCGTCCGCCGCCCTGCTGTCGCTCCTGCTCTACCTCGCGTGCATGGCGATCCACGGCCTCGTGCAATACGCCGTGCACGCGGCCTTCGGCGGATGGCTCGCGACCACGTTGACCCTGGTGGGGACCTTCGCGTACACACCGGTGGCGCTGGTGCCGCTGCCCGACCGGGACTGGGAGCCCTTCGGGGACCTGCGCCGCGAACTGGAGAAGGCCGGAGCGACCTTCCCGCAGGCGCGGGCGTCCGCCTGGGTGACCGGGCCCCTGTCGTTCCTCGGGCTCGGCGCCGTGCTCGGACCGCTCTTCGTCGAGTTCGGGTCGTGAGGGGCCGCCGTCGCCGGCGGCCCCTCGCGGCGGTCTACTTCTTGCGGCCCCGCCGGGCCTTCGGCGCGTCCTTCTTCGGCTCAGCCTTCTTCGGCGCGGCGGGCTTCTTGCCGCCGCCCTGGTTCTTGACGGCCTCGATGGCGGCCTTCGCGGCGGCCGGGTCGAGGTACTCGCCGCCGCGCTTGAGCGGGGCGAAGTCGTCGTCCAGCTCGTAGACGAGCGGGATCCCGGTCGGGATGTTCAGGCCGACGATCTGGTCGTCGGAGACGTCGTCCAGGTGCTTGACCAGGGCGCGCAGCGAGTTGCCGTGCGCGGCGACCAGGACGGTCTTGCCGGCGGCGAGGTCCGGGACGATCGAGTCGTACCAGTACGGCAGCAGCCGGTCCACGACGTCGGCGAGGCACTCCGACCGCGGGATCAGCTCGGACGGCAGCTCCGCGTAGCGCAGGTCGTTCACCTGGGACAGCGGGTCGTCGTCCTTGATGGGCGGCGGCGGGGTGTCGTAGGACCGGCGCCAGGTCATGAACTGCTCTTCGCCGAACTCCTCGCGCGTCTGCGCCTTGTTCTTGCCCTGGAGGGCGCCGTAGTGGCGCTCGTTGAGCCGCCAGGAGCGCTTGACCGGGATCCACAGCAGGTCCGCGACGTCCAGCGCGATGTTGGCGGTGCGGATGGCCCGCTTCAGCAGGGAGGTGTGCACCACGTCGGGCGTGATGTCGGCGTCGAGCAGCAGGTCGCCGCCGCGGGTCGCCTCGCTCTCGCCCTTCGTGGACAGGTCGACGTCCACCCAGCCGGTGAACAGGTCTTCCGCGTTCCAGACGCTTTCGCCATGCCGGAGCAATACCAGGGTCGCCATGGTGCAGAGCCTATCGGGACGCGCGGATCTACTCGCGATTGGCCGGGTCCGCGAAGGACGCGAAGGCCCGCAGGTTGGCGAGGCTCTCGCCGCGCTTGACCCGCCAATCCCACTCCCGCTGGATCGACGACTTGAACCCGCGTTCGAGGGCCTTGTCGAAGTTCTCGTCGGAGTAGGTCAGGACGCAGCCGAGCAGCCGGTCGATCTCGTCGGCGCTGACGGACTCCAGCGGGACCTTCCCGACGAGGTGGACGTCGCCGACGTCGTCGAGGGCGAACGCAACCCCGTACATGCGGCCGTTCTTCTCCAGCAGGAACCGGTAGAACTCGGCGTGGTTCTCGTCGGGGCGGCGGCAGAAGAACGCCTCGACGTGCAGGCTGTGGTCGCCGACGATCAGCCAGGTCATGGTGGCGAGCTTGTGCTGGCCGGGCAGCTTGACGAAGAACGCGTTCTCGCGCGGTTCGTCGAACTCCAGCTCGGCGGCCCGCAGCGCGTCCCGGATCGTCTCGACGGTGCCGCTCATGCGTTCTCCCTTCGAGGGACCCCCCGGTTCGCTGCCGCTCATGCCGTGACCTCCGCGGTGAGCTGCGGGGAGAGGGCGGGCGGTGCGAGGCGGACGGCCGGTAGCGACATGGCACCGGTATACACGTCCAGGAGGCGGTCGACGGTGGCGTCCCACCCGAAGTCCTGGGCGCGGCGGACGGCGCCGCGCGCGAGGCGGTTGTGGCGGCCGGGCTCGGCGTGCAGGCGGCGCAGGACGGCGGCGTAGTCCGCCGGGTCGTGCCCGGTGACGAGGACGCCGGACTCGCCGTCCGCGACCGCGGTGCGGAGCCCGCCGACGCCGGCCGCGACGACGGGCGTCCCGCACGCCTGGGACTCGACGGCGACGAGGCCGAACGACTCGCTGTGCGACGGGACGACGGTGACGTCCGCGGCGCGGTACCAGTCGGCGAGGTCGGCCTGCGGGGCCGGCGGCTCGAACCGGACGACGTCGGCGATGCCGAGTTCGGCGGCGAGGGACTGCAGTCCCTCGGGGCGGCACCGGCCGGAGCCGCTCGGGCCGCCGACGACGGCGACGACGAGCCGGGAGCGCAGCGACGGGTCGTCGGCGAGCATGCGGGCGGCGGCGCGCAGCAGCACGTCGGGGGCCTTGAGGGGCTGGATGCGGCCGACGAACAGCAGGACGTACGCCTCGCGGGGCAGGCCGAGGCGGCGGCGGGCGGGGCCGGTGCGGTGCGGGAGGAGCCCGGTGCTGCGGGCGAGGATCGGGGACTCGGGGCGGAACACCGACAGGTCGACGCCGGGGCTGACGACGGCGACGCGGCGCGGGTCGGCGCCGTACAGGCCGATCAGCTCGTCGGCCTCCTCGCGGGTGTTGGCGACGAGCTGGTCGGAGGAGGCGACGACCTGCTCCTCGCCGAGGACGCGCTCGTCCGGTTCGGGCTTGTCGCCGTCGGCGAGCGCGGCGTTCTTGACCTTGGCCATGGTGTGCATCGAGTGCACCAGCGGGACGCCCCAGCGCTGCTTGGCCGCCCATCCGGCCTGGCCGGAAAGCCAGTAGTGGGTGTGCAGAAGGTCGTAGTGGCCGGGGTCGTAGGACGCCTCGGCGCGCAGCAGGCCGGAGGTGAAGCCGCACAGCTGGCGGGGCAACTCGCTCTTGTCGAGCTCCTCGAACGGGCCGGCGACGACGTGCCGGACGAGGACGCCGGGGGCGAGCTCGGCGACGGGGGGCAGGGCGCGGCAGGTCGCGCGGGTGAAGATGTCCACCTCGACGCCGCGGGCGGCCAGCCGTCTGGCCACCTCGACGATGTAGACGTTCATGCCGCCCGCGTCGCCGGTACCGGGTTGGTCGAGGGGGGAAGTATGAACACTGACCGTCGCAACTCGGTTGATACGACGCGACACCGGACACCACCTCCGGTAGTGCAACCTATCGAGCGGGTTACCTGTTCCCTCAGGAAGGTGGACAATCGTCACTTCTCGCCACAGTGATCGACCTCACCGGCCGGCGCCAGGCCCGCACCTGGGAGGCTGGACGCATGCGTAAGACCGCGGTAGTGACCGGAGCAAGCAGCGGAATCGGGGCCGCCACGGCCAGGCGGCTGGCGGCGGAGGGCTTCAACGTCGTCCTGGCGGCGCGGCGCCGCGAGCGCCTCGACGGGCTCGCCAAGGAGATCTCCGAGGAGGTCCCGGGCGCGGCCAAGATCGTGCCGTTCACCCTGGACGTGACCTCGCAGGAGTCGGTGGACGCGCTGGTCGCGGCGGTCGGGGCCTGCCACGTGCTCGTCAACAACGCGGGCGGCGCGCTCGGCCTCGACACCGTCGAGACCGCCGACCTCGACGACTACCGGGCCATGTACGAGACGAACGTGCTCGGGCTCGTCCGGGTGACGAAGGCGCTGCTGCCGAAGCTGATCGAGAGCGGCGCGGGGCACGTGGTGAACATCACCTCGCTCGCGGCGCACGTCCCGTACGAGGGCGGCGGCGGGTACAACGCGGCCAAGCACGCCGCGTACGCGGTGAACGAGGTCATGCGGCTGGAACTGGTGGCGAAGCCGGTCCGGATCACCGAGGTCGCGCCGGGGCTGGTGAAGACGGAGGAGTTCTCGCTGGTCCGGTTCCGCGGCGACGAGGCGCGGGCGGCGAAGCCGTACGAGGGCGTCCCGGAGCCCCTGGTGGCGGAGGACGTCGCGGACTGCGTCGCGTGGGCGGTGACGCGCCCTCCGCACGTCAACATCGACCGGATCGACGTCCAGCCGCGCGTCCAGGCGGCCCCGCACAGGCTGCACCGCGAAGGCTGACGCGTCGGCGTGCGGCAGGTCGGCGTGCGGCGGGTCGGCGTGCGGCGGGTCGGCGTGCGGCGGGTCGGCGCCATGAGTCCGTCCATGACGGCGACCCGCCGCGGCTCAACGAGAGGTGCGGGGGGCGACGGCCGTCCAAGGGAGGGTCAGTTCGCCGAGGCGCCAGCGTCGGCGGCCGCCGTAGGGCGGGCGGCAGAGGACGGGATGGGTCCGGGCGAGCAGCCGGACCGCCTCGATCCAGCGGGCGCGGGGGCCGAACGCCGAGTGCGGCGCGGCCGTCGCCCAGCAGCGGTCGAACGCCGCGAGGAGGTCGTGCACGGGTTCGCCGGGCACGTTGCGGTGGATCAGCGTCTTCGGGAGGCGTTCGGCCAGGTCGGACGGGCGGCCGAGGGCCGGGAGACGGGCCGCGAAGGTGATCGTCCGCGGCCCCTCGGGGCCGAGCGCGACCCAGACGGCGCGGCGCCCGATCTCGTCGCAGGTGCCCTCGACGAGGACGCCGCCGGGGGCGAGCCGCGCGCACAGCCGCTCCCAGGCGCGCCACGCCGCGGCCTCGTCGTACTGGCGGAGCACGTTGAACGCGCGGATCAGGACGGGCCTGCGCGGCACGGGCACCTCGAAGCCGCCGCGCCGGAACGAGAGCCCGTCGTGCGGTCCGGTCCTGCCGAGGAAGGCGTGGCCCGCGGCGACGCGGTCGGGTTCGATCTCGATGCCGACGACCTCCAGCCGGGGCGAGACCGCGCGCAGCCGGGTGTAGAGCTCGTAGGTGGTGACGGGGGACGCGCCGTAGCCGAGGTCGACGGCGAGGGGCCGGTCGCCCGCGCGCAGCGCGGCGGCCTGCGTGGCGGCGATCCAGCGGTCGATCCGGCGCAGGCGGTTGGGGTTGGTGGTGCCGCGGGTCACCTCCCCGACGGGCTTTTGCGATCCGACCACCTGCAGATTGTCGGTCTTTGGCGTGACATGCCGGTAATCGAACCCGATTCGGTCACGACGGTAAGTGGTCGTTTACGCTGACCTCCGACGCGCGTCCCCGACCCGCACCCGTCCCGCCCGCGTCCCCTTGAGGAGAGCCGCATGCCCCAGCTCGACCTGGCGACCCTGCACGAGGCCGTCGCCGCCGCCGTTCCCGACCGCGAGGCGATGGTCTGGCGCGACCGGCGGCTGAGCTGGAGCGAGGTCGCCGGGCGGACGCGCCGGCTCGCGCACGTCCTGCACGAGCACGGGCTCGGCGTCCGCGGCGACCGGCGGGCGGCCGAGCCGTGGGAGTCGCCGCACGACCACCTCGCGCTCTACCTGCACAACGGCCCCGAGTACGTCGAGGGCCTGGTCGGCGCGCACAAGGCCCGCGTCGCCCCGTTCAACGTCAACTACCGGTACGTGGACGACGAGCTGGCGCAGCTGTTCGCCGACGCGCGCCCGGCCGCGATCATGTACCACGCGCGGTTCGCCGAGGCGATCGAGCGGGTCGTGAAGCGCCTCGGCGTCCCGCCGCTGCTCCTCCAGGTGGCGGACGAGTCCGGCGCCGACCTGCTGCCCGGCGCCCTCGACTACGAGGCGGCGCTCGCGGCGGCGTCCGCCGATCCCCTGCCCGGCGTCCGGCCCGAGGCCGGCGACCTGCACATCCTCTACACCGGCGGGACGACCGGGCTGCCCAAGGGGGTGCTGTGGCGGATCGGCGACCTGATGCTCGGACCGCTCGGCATGCGCCGCCGCGACGGGTCGCCCCTCGACGACCTGGACGAGGCGGTCGCGCGGGCGCTGCGCACCGACCAGCGGGTGGTCGTCGGCCCGCCGCTGATGCACGGCGCCGGCACCTGGTCGGCCCTCGGCGCGTGGTGCGCCGGCGGCTGCGTGATCTTCCCGGACCGGGTGGACGGCCTGGACGCGGCCGACCTCATGGCGACCGCCGAGCGCGAGCGGGCGACCCGGATGCCGCTGGTCGGCGACGCGTTCGCGCGGCCGGTCGCGGACGCGCTGGAGCGCCGCCCGCACGACCTGCGCACGCTCCGCACGCTGATCAACTCGGCGGCGGCGATCAGCCCCGAGGTGAAGCGGCGGCTGCTGGACCTGCTGCCGGGCGCGCGGATCGTCGACGTCCTCGGCTCGTCGGAGAGCGGCTTCGCGGTGACCCGCGCCGGCGCGGAGGCCCGCACGTTCGCGATGGCGCCGGGAGGCGCGGTGCTGAGCGCCGACCGCACACGCAGGCTGGAACCGGGCGAGGACGAGCTGGGCTGGCTGGCCAAGGGCGGCGACGCGATCCCGCTCGGCTACCTCGGCGACCCGGACAAGACCGCCGCCACGTTCCTGACGATCGGCGGCGACCGCCTCGTCGTGCCCGGCGACCGGGCCCGCCACCTGGCGGACGGCACCGTCGAGGTGCACGGGCGCGAGGCGACGACGATCAACACCGGCGGCGAGAAGGTGTTCGCCGAGGAGGTCGAGGGCGTGCTGCGCGAGCTGCCCGGCGTCGAGGACGCGCTGGTCGTGGGCCGGCCGAGCGAGCGCTGGGGCACCGAGATCGTCGCGGTGCTCCGCCCGGCGGCCGCTCCCGAGGACGGCGCGCTGCGCGCGGGCTGCGCCGCCCGCCTGGCCCGCTACAAGATCCCGAAGGCGTTCGTGCGGACCGACGGCTCGCTGCGGCTGCCGAACGGCAAGGCCGACTACGCCGCCGCCCGCGCGCTCGTGGACTGACCCGCCCGCCCGCGCGCGCTCACGGACCGACCGGCGCGGTCCTGCACTGAATCGCGTTCTGTTCGGGGCGGTGCAGGGCTGTACGGGACGGCGTCCGGCACGGAATCCTGGTCGGATGCCGGACCTGCACAGCCTGCTCGCCGACCTCGCCGCCGAAGGCGACTCCCTCGACGCCCTGGTGGCGCCGCTGCCCGCCGCGCGCTGGGCCGGCCCGACGCCCGCCGAGGGCTGGACGATCGCGCACCAGATCGCCCACCTGGCCTGGACGGACGGGCAGGCGGTCGACGCCGCGACCGACGCCGACGCGTTCGCGCACCACCTCGAACAGGCCGTCGCGGATCCCGCCGGCTACGTCGAGCGGGGCGCCCGCGAGGGCGCGGCCGCGGACCCCGCCGACCTGCTCGCCCGGTGGCGGGACGGCCGCCGCCGCATGGTCGAGGCGCTCGCCGCCGTCCCGCCGGGGACCCGGCTGCCGTGGTTCGGGCCGCCGATGAGCGTGCCGTCCATGGCGACGGCGCGGCTGATGGAGACGTGGGCGCACGGCGAGGACGTCGCGGACGCGCTCGGCGTCCGGCGCGAGCCGTCGGCCCGGCTCCGGCACGTGGCGCACATCGGCGTCCGGACTCGCGACTTCGCGTTCCGCAACCGGGGCCTGGAGCCGCCCGCGGAGGAGTTCCGCGTCGAGCTGACCGGCCCGGGCGGCGAGAAGTGGACGTGGGGCCCGGACGGCGCGGCGCAGGCGGTCACCGGGCCCGCGCTCGACTTCTGCCACCTGGTCACGCAGCGGCGCAACCGGGCCGATCTCGCCGTCGTCGCGACGGGCGCGGACGCCGACCGGTGGCTGGACGTGGCGCAGGCGTTCGCCGGTCCCCCCGGTCCCGGGCGCGCGCCCGCGGCCGGGTGAGAGCTTGATCACGAGCGGCCCCGGAGGGAATTCCGCAGGCTGATCTGGAGATATCTCCGGTATGACAGTACTGATTGCATTCGACGGTTCTGAAGACTCGAAGACCGCGATCGAATACGCGGCGCGGCACCTCCGGCCGGAACCGATCGTGATCCTCAGCGTGTGGGAGCCGCTGCTCACCCAGATCACCTGGGCGCCGCTCGCCGCCGCCGTGCCGGTCGCCGCCGAGCAGGGCGACGACGGCAAGTTCGAGGAGGAGAAGCAGGCCGAGGCGCTCGCCGCCAAGGGCGTGGAGCTCGCCGAGGCCGCCGGCGCGACCCAGGTGACCCCGCGCGCCGAGCGCGGCGGCGGGCCGGTGTGGGCCGCGATCGTCGACGTGGCCGATGAACTGGACGCCTCGCTGGTCGTGACGGGTTCGCGCGGCCTCGCGGGCGCCCGGTCGGTGATCCTCGGCAGCGTGTCGACGCGGGTCCTGCACCACGCGGGACGTCCCGTGCTGGTCGTGCCGCCGCCGAAGGAGGACGACTGACGGCGGCGCCCGCCGGGGCATGCCGGCGAAGCCTTCGGCAGAAGGCCGATCGGCGGTGAAGCCCCTCAGGGCATCCCGACGGCGCGTTCGAACGCCGCGTACGCGTCCTCGCTGAACAGCACGAACCGCGCGTCCGACACCTTGGTCTGCGCCGCCCGCACCGTACCGACCGCGATCCGGGCGGCGTCGTCCATCGGCCAGCCGTAGATGCCCGCCGACACGGCCGGGAACGCGATCGACGCGACGCCCAGCTCGTCGGCGACCCGCAGCGACTCGCGGTAGCAGGAGGCCAGCAGGCCCGAGCGGTCCTCGGACCGGGAGTAGACCGGCCCGACCGTGTGGATCACCCAGCGGGCCAGCAGCCGCCCCGCCGTCGTCGCGACCGCCTGCCCGGTCGGCAGCCCGCCGCCGTACTGCGCGGCGCGCAGCTTGCGGCACTCGTCCAGGATCTCCGGGCCGCCCCTGCGGTGGATCGCCCCGTCGACCCCGCCGCCGCCCAGCAACGACGAGTTCGCCGCGTTCACCACGGCGTCGACGTCCTGTTCGGTGATGTCACCTCGGACGAGAGTGATGTTCATGCACAGAATTGTCCCCCGCGCCGGGCACGAAACGCACACGGACGGTCTCCGGCGGTACCCTCGTGTCGGACGAGCTTCCACGGGGCGGTGCGGCTCGTCCGCCCGTCGTCCGGCGGCCACGGGGGGCGGCCCGCGCCGGGGCCGCGCGTGACCTGGATCAGGACTCTGCCTATCCTGCCGTCAGACGACCACAAAGGCGTGACAGTCGTGGAGGTTACCCCCTTGAAGATCTTCCTCGCCGGAGCGACCGGAGTCATCGGCCGCCGGCTGATCCCGCTGCTCGTCCAGGCGGGCCACGAGGTCGCAGGGACGACACGCCGCGAGGAGCGCACCGGCTCCATCTCCGCGCTCGGCGCCGCGCCGGTCGTCCTGGACGCCTTCGACGCCGGCGCCGTCCGCGCGGCCGTCGCGGAGGCGCGGCCGGACGTGGTCGTGCACCAGCTCACCGATCTCAGCGGTGAGGACTTCGAGGCGAACTCGCGGCTGCGCGTCGAGGGTACGCGCAACCTGGTCGACGCGGCGAAGGCGGCCGGCGTCGAGACGATGATCGCGCAGAGCATCGCGTGGCTGTACCTGGCGGGCGAGACGCCCGCGTCCGAGACCGACGCGCTGGACTCCTCGCTGCCGCCCTACGCGGGCATCGCGGCGCTGGAGCACGCGGTGGCCGAGATGCCGCGCGGCGTCGTGCTGCGGTACGGGGCGCTGTACGGGCCCGGCACCTGGTACGCGCCGGACGGCGCGATCGCGCAGCGGGTGAAGGCGGGCAGCCTGCGGCTGGCGCCGGCGTGGACGTCGTTCGTGCACGCCGACGACGCGGCCGCGGCGGCGCTGGCGGCGCTGGACTGGCCGGCCGGGCCGGTCAACATCGTCGACGACGAGCCGGCGACGACCGCGGAGTGGCTGCCGGTGTACAGCGCGGCGCTCGGCGCCCCGACGCCGGGCAGCGCCGGCAAGCACGCGGCCACGACGGGCCGTCCGGTGTCGAACGCCAAGGCGCTCGGCCTGGGCTGGAAGCCGCAGACCCCGTCGTGGCGCACCGGCTTCGCCGACATGAAGTGACGCCCCGCCCGAACTGACCTGGCGGGACGGGCCGCGGCGGCACGCACACCGCCGCGGTCCGTCACCGTGCCCTCGATGACCCGCCCGGGCCTCCGGCCCCGCGGGCTCGATGGCATGTCCGCGGTCAGCCGAACTGGAACGAGCGCTTCGCCATCCCGAACCAGTAGCCGTCGATGACGGACCGGCGCCCGGACGGCGCGTCCGCGTCCGCGCCGAGCGCCACGAACAGCGGCGCGAAGTGCTCGGTGCGCGGGTGGGCGAGGCGCGCGGCGGGCGCCTTGGCGCGGAAGTCGAGCAGCGCGTCGACGTCGCCACCCTCGACGGCGCGGTCCGCCCACTCGTCGAACTCGGCGGACCAGGCGGGCGGCGGGGCGTCCGGGGCGGGGCTCATCGCGCGCAGGTTGTGGGTGGTGAACCCGCTGCCGACGATCAGGACGCCCTGGTCGCGCAGCGGCGCGAGCGTCCGGCCGATCTCGAAGAGCCGCTCGGGGTCCAGGGTCGGCATGGACATCTGGAGCACCGGAACGTCGGCGTCCGGGTACATCTCCACGAGCGGGACGTAGGCGCCGTGGTCGAGGCCGCGCTCCTCGTCCTGGTGCACGCCGGGAATGAGCTTGCGCACGTCATCGGCCAGTTCCGGGGCGCCGGGCGCGTCGTAGCGGACGCTGTAGTAGTGCTCGGGGAAGCCCCAGAAGTCGTACACGAGCGGCACGGGACGGGTCGCGCCGATCGACAGCGGCGCCTCCTCCCAGTGCGCGGAGACCATGAGGACCGCCTCCGGCTTCGGCAGGTCGGCCGACCAGCGGGCGAGTTCGGCGGTCCAGACGGCGTCGTCGGCCAGCGGCGGCGCGCCGTGGCTGAGGTAGAGCACCGGCATCCGGCTCATGGCATCCCCCAACGGTAAAAGTTCAGATCTGAACCATATCTCCCAGTTAGTTGAACGTTCAAGTCTTGAGGGTTCAAATACTTGCGTAAAATACGGACATGACCGACACCCGGTGGCTCGACGCCGACGAGCAGGAGACCTGGCGCGCGTTCCTCTGGACCTCCCGGCTGCTGAACGAGGCCCTCGACCGCCAGCTCCAGCGCGACTCCGGGATGCCGCACGCCTACTACATGATCCTGGCGATGCTGTCGGAGTCGCCCGGCCGCGCCCTGACCATGACCGAGCTCGCCGCGGTGGTCCACTCGTCGCCGAGCCGGCTCTCGCACGCGGTCAACCGGCTGGAGGAGGCCGGCTGGGTGCGCCGGTCCAAGGACGCCGAGGACCGCCGGACGACCATCGCCGAGCTGACCGACGAGGGGTTCGCCGCGCTGGAGAAGGCGGCCCCGGGGCACGTCGCCGAGGTCCGCCGGAACCTGTTCGACCCGCTGACCCGCGAGCAGATGCTGGAGTTCCGGCGGACCCTGCACGCGCTGCTGACCTCGCTCGACCCGCACCGCGAAGCGCCCTGCGCGAACAAGCGCGGCTGACCATGCGCCGGCTCGCGGCACGCCGCCCTTGAACGACCGCAGGTCAGCGCGTCACGCCACGGCTCAGCGAGGGTCCGGCGGCTCGAACTCGACGGCGTGCGCCTTCGCGTCCGGGTGCGCGGCGGCCAGCAGGCGCGCGCCCTCCTCGGCGAGCGCCTCCCGCTCGCCCGCCGGGACCGGCGCGAACGGGGAGATCCGCAGCGTCACGCCGCCGCGCTCCTTCTCGATCTTCCACATGCCGTGCACGAACCCGTCCACCAGGTACGTCGCGCGGATGATGCCGTTGACGGTGAAGACCCGCTTGCGGTGCTCCTCGGTGATGATCCGCGCGCGATCGGCGTGCGAGAGCAGCAGGTTGTCGAAGTCCGGGACGAACCGGACGGGCGCGGGCGTGTCCGGATCGGGGCGCGGCGCGTCCGGCAGGTCGTAGAGCGTGCGGCCGTCCGCGTTCCGGAAGACCCGCAGGCCGGCCCGGTGCCGTTCGACGACCTCGCCCAGCCGGGTCAGCCCCGACCACTGCTGGACGTCCTGGACGGTCGCGGGCCCGAACGCGCCGAGGTAGCGCAGCACCATCTCGTCCACGGACGGCTCCGGAACGGGGTGGCCGTCGAGCCACGACTCCAGGGTGGTGTGCTTGGCGACGCCGGACCTGCCCCAGATGCCGCGCGGCGGCACCTGCACCAGCGGCAGCGAGAGGCGGACGGCCCAGGCGAGCAGCGCGGCGTCCGCGTCCGGCCGGTGCTCGGCGAGGATCGCGCGCAGCTCCTTGTCGGAGCGCGGCGCCTCCTCCAGGATCTTCCGCGCGTGGGCGGCGGCGTCGGCGACGCCGGTGAGGCCCACGCCGCGCGGGCTCCTCAGGTGGTTGTCGAGGATCGGCTGCGTCAGCGGCCGCAGCATCAGCGCGTCGCGCGCGCTGACCAGGTGCAGCGTGCCGCGCATCAGCACGATCCGCAGGACGCGCCGGTCGGTCATGGGCCCGGCGAGCTCGTCGAAGGCGAACCCGTCGAGCCTGCTCCAGAGCCCGATGTGCGGGGGGTTCGGCGCCTGCGCCTGCATCCCGACGAGATGCTCGATCGCCTCGACGGCGGTCATCTCGTGCCGCCGCAGCAGCATCTGGCGCGCCAGCAGCGCCCGGTTGAGAGCGCGCCGGTCGAGCGTGGGGGACGTTCTAGTCGTCATAGCGTCCGCGCAGTTCCTGCCAGGTAGGGGGCGGGCCGGGCAGCTCCTCGGCGCCGGCGAGGTGCAGGGAGTCGAGCATCAGCGCCAGGTAGCGGTGCTGCAGCCGGTTCATCCGCTCGTCGCCGCCGATCCGGATGCCGTGCAGGTACTCCAGCATCACCGAGACGTCGCCGACCTCGATGTCGCGGCGGAGCGCGCCGGCCTCCTTCAGCCGGTCCAGCAGCCGCTTCGTGGCGATGTGGATCTCGCGGCCCTTGGCGCTCATCGCGTCGGTGACGGGGAAGCTGCCCGCGAGCCGCATCGTCAGGGACCCCGCGCCGATGTCCAGGCAGCGGCGCATGAACGCGGCGAACGCCTCCCACGGGTCGCCGTCGTCGGCGAGCGCCGCCTCGACCTCGGCGAGGTAGCGGTCCATGCCGTCGTCGGCGAGCTTCTGGAGCAGGTCCTCCTTGCTCTTGTAGCGGCGGTAGAGGGCGCTGATGCCGACCCCGGCGTGCTCGGCGACGGCCGCGATGGGAGCGCCGGGGTCCGCGGTGAACACCGCGCGGGCCGCCTCCCGGATCAGTTCGTCGTTGCGCGCCGCCTGAGCCTTGCGACCGCTCATGGGCGCCGGCGTGGTGGTCTCCATGCCTCCCATACTAGGGGAACGAATGATTCCGTTCTACTGGATCGCGGCGCCGATCGCCCGCACCGCGTCCACCAGGTCGGACGCGGCCGGCACGCCGTCCGGGTCGACGAGCGCCTGCGCCGCCAGCCCGGCCAGCAGCGCCTGGTAGCACGCCCCGGCCATCTCGGCGCGCCGCTCGCCGAGGACGGACGGGCCGGCGCCGAACAGCTCGGCCAGCCCGAGCCGCGCCTCCCGGTTGGCGTCCGGGAACGCGGCGCGCAGCTCCGGCGTCCGCTCGATCTGCGCGATCACCTCGAACTGGATCGCCCAGAGCGGGCGCGTCCGCGCGAACGACGCCAGGATCCGCTCCCAGGTGGCCTCGAACCGCTCCGCCCCGGACAGCCCCGGGTCGGTCTCGGCGGCGAGCATCGCGGCGATCTCCGCGCCCCACTCCTCGATCGCCTGTCGCAGCGCCGCGCGCAGCAGCTCGTCCTTCGAGCCGAAGTGGTAGCCGATGGCGGCCAGGCTGACGCCCGACTCGGTGGCGACGTCGCGCGCCGTCGTGCGCGCGTACCCCTTGCTCAGCAGGCAGCGCCTCGCGCCGGCCAGGAGGTCTTCACGGTTGCCCATGGCGGGACCCTACCCGATTTCTTGTACGAACGTCTTACACGAGCGTCTTGCACAAATGTCTTAAACGGTTGTACCGTCCGGGGCATGAACACGAACGCGGACACGAGCGTCCTGATCTCCGGTGCCGGCATCGCGGGCCTCACCCTCGCCTACTGGCTGCGCCGCCACGGCTTCGCGCCGACCGTCGTCGAGCGGGCGCCCGCCATCCGCGACGGCGGCTACAAGGTCGACGTCCGGGGCGCGGCGCTGACCGTCGTCGAGCGCATGGGCCTGCTGGACGAGGTCCGCGCGCGGCGCACCGGCGTCCGGAGCGGGACGGTCGTGAACGCGGCGGGCCGGCGGGTCACGAGCATGGACGGCGACACCTTCGGCGGCCGGGTCCACGGCGACGCGGAGGTGCTGCGCGGCGACCTGCACCGGCTGATCTTCGAGCGCACCGACGCGGAGTACCTGTTCGGGGACTCGATCACCGGGCTCGCGGAGACCGACGCGGGGGTCGAGGTCACCTTCGCCGGCGGCCTCGTCCGGACGTTCGACCTGGTGGTGGGGGCGGACGGGCTGCACTCGGTCACCCGGTCGCTGGCGTTCGGGCCGGAGGAGCGGTTCGTCCGCGACCTCGGCCACCGCATCGCGATCTTCGGCGTGCCGAACCACCTGGGCCTGGACCGCGAGGAGGTCACCTGCGTCGGGCCCGGCCGCACGGCCCTCGCCTACAGCACCGACGGCGGCGCGGACGCCAAAGCGATGTTCCTGTTCCGGTCGGACGGGACGGACGTCCCCCGCGAGCGGGCCGCGCAGGAGCGTGCGCTGGCGTCCGCGTACGCGGGCGAGGGCTGGGAGGTCCCGCGGCTGCTCGACGGGATGGGCGCGGCGGCGGACTTCTACTTCGACGCGGTCGCCCAGGTCCGCATGGACGGCTGGTCGAGCGGGCGGGTCGCGCTGCTCGGCGACGCCGCGTACTGCGCGTCGCCCGCGTCCGGCCAGGGCACGAGCCTGGCGCTGGTCGGGGCGTACGTGCTGGCCGGGGAGCTGGCCGCCGCGGGCGGCGACCACCGCACCGGGTTCGCCGCGTACGAGCGGGAGATGCGCCCGTTCGCGGAGCGGAACCAGAGGCTGGGGCCGGCGAACCTCAAGCGCATGGTGATGCGGACGGCGGGCGCGGTCCGGATGTCGATGGCGGCGCTCGCGGTGATGAACCGGATGCCCGGCCGGGAGCGGATCATGGCGAAGGTCATCGCCCCGATCCACGCCGCCGCCACGGCCATCGCCCTCAAGGAGTACTAGGCGACGGGGTCCGGTCTCCCTGAGCGCGTCGCCTCCGGGGGCGGGGACGGATCAGCCGGCGGGCGGATCAGCCGGCGGGCGGGTCGAAGAGGCGGAGCCGGTGGGCGAGCGCCGCCGCCTCCGTCCGGGACGCGACCTGCAGCTTCGCCAGGATGTTGGAGACGTGGACGCCCGCCGTCCGCGCGGAGATGAACAGCGCCTCCGCGATCTGCCGGTTGCTGCGGCCGTCCGCGACCAGCCGCAGCACCTCGGCCTCGCGGCGCGTCAGGCCGAGCCGCCGCGCGGGGTCCGGCGCCGGCGGATCAGGCGCCGGGGGCGGCTCCTCGATGGAGAGGCGGGCGCGCGTGGCGAGCAGCTCGATCTCCTTGAGCAGCGGTTTCGCGCCGAGACCCGCCGCTATCGACGCGGCCTCGCGGCACGCCTCGGCCGCCCGCCCGGACGGGACTCCAGGCGCCTCGGCCGATCGGAACAGCGCCCATGCCAGCGGGTACGGCCGGCCGAGATCACGCCACGCCCGCACCGCTTCGTCCCAGTCCTGATCGCCCGCCTCCGCGCGGAACGCGGCCCTGTACGCGTGCTGGACGGGTCCGATGACCGGCAGCTCCCCGGCCAGGTCGCGCAGCTCGGCCAGCCGTTCGCGGGCTCCGCGCGCCGCGTCGGGTTCGGCGGCCGACCGGGCGAGCCGCTCCCCGCACAGCCGGGCGCCGGTCAGCAGCAGCGGCCATACGAAGCGGGACGTCTCCCGCAGACCGGGTCCGTCGAGGGCGCGGCCGAGGATCCCGTCGGCGCCGGTGAGGTCGCCGCGGGCCATCGCGACCCGGCAGCGCAGGTCGTGCAGCGGGAGCCGGAACGCCTTCCCCCAGTAGCGGTCCCCCATGACCGCGTGCGCCGCGTCCGCCGCCTCGCCGGCCGCCGCGGCGTCGCCCCGCGCGAGCGCGATGACCCCCAGGTTGACCTGCGCGAGCGCGCGGAACAGCGGCGGCGGGTCGAGCGCGAGGACGTCCTGCAGCAGCGCGGCCGCCTCGTCCCAGCGGCCGAGGTCCCACAGCGGCTCGGCGCCCTTCGCGGCCAGGCCCGCGCCCTGGTCCCGGTCGAGGCCGGCGCGGCGCGCGGTCTCCAGCCCGGCCGCCACCGCCCCGGCGGCGCGCTCGTCCAGGCCCATGCCGTGCAGCGCGTCCGCCTCCGCCATCACCGCGATGACCAGCGGGACCGCCGACTCCCCGGCGGCACGGGCGATCTCCGCCGCCGCGGCGATCCGGGCCAGCGCCGCGTCGAGGTCCCCGGCGGCGCCGTCGAGCGAGCCGAGCGTCAGCAGCGCCCACGCCCGCACGCGCGCGTCCCCGGACTCGCGTCCGGCCGCGAGCGCCTCTTCCGCCAGCGCCCGCGACTCTTCCGGGCGGGACATCAGGAACAGCCGGTTGGCCAGCGTCGACAGCGGACGTCCCCGGACCGCCGCCGGTGCCCCGTCCGGCAGCAGCGCCACGGCCGCGCGCAGGTCGTCGAGCGCCGGGTCGCCGAGCCGGTGCCGGAGCATGCTGCGCAGTTCGAGGAGCAGCGCGGCGCGGCGCGGATCGCGGTCCCGGTCGAGCGCCGCAAGGGCCTCGGACGCCAGGTCGACGCCCCGTGCCGCCTCCCCCGCCGACAGGCACGCCTCCGCCGCGCGGTGCAGGACGTCGACCCGGTCGGCGCCGAGGACGCGCTCGGGCTCGGCGATGCCGTCCCACTGCCGGAGCACGCGTTCGAGGATGCGCAGCTGCTCGGGGTGGGCGTGGAGGGCGCGCGCGGAAGCGGCGGCGCGCCACAGGGCGTCGAACGCCTGCTCCTTCTCGCCCGCCGCGCACCAGTGCGCGGCCTCCTCCGCCGCGGCGCGCCCGTCCGGGACGAGATCGGGGTCGGCCTGCAAGGCGGCTCCGGAGCGTTTGTGCAGGCGGGCGCGCGCGCTCGGCAGGGCGTCCTCATACACGGCCTGGCGTAGGAGCGCATGGCGGAACGTGTATCCGTCGCCCTCCGCCAAGAGGAGACCACGGTCCACGGCAGGGCGTATCGCGTCCTCTAGGGACAGGTCGTCCAGCCCCGCCACGGACGCCAGGAACCGGTGCGCCAGACCTCCGCCCCATGCCGACGCCACGGACGCGGCGTGCAGCACGCCACGCGACCCGTCCGGCAGCGAGCGGAACCCGGCGAGCAGCAGGTCCCGCAGCCGGCGCGGCGTCCCGCCCTGCGCGCCCGCGTCCGCCAGCGCCTCCACGAACAGCGGGTTCCCCTCGCTGCGCCGCGCGATCTCCTCGACGACGCCGCGGTCCGGCAGGTAGCCGAGCCGGGCGGCGACCAGCCCGCCGACCTCCTCGCAGGTCAGCGGAGCGGGCTCCAGCAGGCGGACGCGCGGCGACCGCGCCAGCCCGGCCAGCACCGGACGCAGCGGGTGCCGCTCGTCCAGGTCCGTCGACCGGTACGTGCCGACCAGCAGCACCCCCGGCCCGGACAGGTTGTGCACGAGGAACGCCAGCAGCTCGCGGCTCGACGGGTCCGCCCAGTGCAGATCCTCCAGGACGACGGCGAGCGGGCGTTCCCGTGCCGCGCCATCGACCAGCGTCAGGACGTCCTCGTACAGCCGGGCCCGCCCGTGCACCGGGTCGGGCTCGTCCGGCGCGACGCCGAGGACCGGCAGCCAGTGCGCCAGCCCGAGCCGCCCGCCGCCCGGCAGCAGGCCGGCGGCGCGCTCGGCGCCGAGGTCGCGGACGAGCGCGCGCATCGCGGCGATGAACGGCGCGTAGGCGAACCCGCCGCCCGCCTCCAGGCAGTCGCCGCGCGCCACCCGCGTCCGGGACGGCAGCCGGGCCGCGAACTCCGCGACCAGCCGGCTCTTGCCGATCCCCGCCTCGCCGCCGACCAGCACGGTCACCGGCCCGGCCTCGCACGCGCGCGCGTACGCGTCCGCCAGGGCGGCCAGCTCCGCCTCACGGGCGACGAGAACGGACGCCACCGCACCTCCTGAGCACCCGGTCCGGAAATCTGAAGAACCCCGCACGGCCGACTACGTATTCCTCTCAATGTGGCACGAGCCGCGTGTCACGACCGTAGAGGGCATGACATCCGGAAAGCACGGCCGGCTGATCCTGCCGGTCATCCTCTCGGCGACCTTCATGGTGTCGTTCGACTACATGGTGGTGAACGTCGCGACGCCGTCGCTCCAGCGCGACCTGCACGCCGGGCCCGTCGCCCTCGAACTCGTCATCGCCGGCTACGCCTTCACCTACGCGAGCGGGATGGTGACCGGCGGGCGCCTCGGCGACCTGTTCGGCCACCGGCGGCTGTTCCTCCTCGGCATGGCCGCCTTCACCGCCGCGTCCCTGCTGTGCGGGCTCGCGCAGTCGCCCGTGCAGCTCGTCGCGGCGCGGCTGCTCCAGGGGCTGACCGGCGCGGCGATGGTCCCGCAGGTGCTCGCCCTGATCACCGCCGCGCTCCCGGCGGCGGACCGGCCGCGCGCGATGGCCTGGTACGGCGTCGTCCTCGGCGGCGGGGGCGTCGCCGGCCAGATCGGCGGCGGCCTGCTGCTCCAGGCCGACCCGCTCGGGCTCGGCTGGCGGACGATCTTCCTGGTGAACGTGCCCGTCGGCGCCGCCGCGCTCGCGCTCGCCGTCCGGTCGCTGCCCGGGACCCGCTCGGACCGGCGGCCCCGCCTCGACCCGGCCGGCGCCGCCGGGATCTCGGGCGCCCTCGCGCTCGCGCTCGTCCCGCTCGCGATGGGCCGCGAGCAGGGCTGGCCCGCCTGGACGTGGATCTCGCTCGCCGCGTCCGTCCCGGTCCTCGCGGCGACGCTGTGGTGGGAGCGGCGGCTCGCCCGGACCGGCGGCGAACCGCTGCTCGACCTCGCCCTGTTCCGCGCCCGCTCGTTCGACCTCGGCCTGGCGCTGAACGTCGCGTTCCTGGCCTCGTTCGGCAGCATGAACGTCGTGCTGACGATGCTGCTGCAGGGCGGCCTGCGCCTGACGCCCCTGGAAGCGGGCCTGGAGTTCGGCCCGATGGCGCTGCTGACCATGGTCGCGTCGCTGTTCGGCCGCCCGCTCGTCGCCCGGTTCGGGCTGAAGGTGCTCGTGTGCGGGACGGTCGTCAGCGCGCTCGGCGTGCTGGCGCTGGCCGTCGAGCTGCACGTCCTCGGCGGCGACGTCACCGCCCCGTGGCTGCTCGCGCCGCTCGGCCTGCTCGGCCTCGGCGGCGGGCTGACGCTGCCGTCGGTGATCGGCGCGGTGATGTCGGGGATCCGCCCCGCGCAGGCCGGCGCCGCGTCCGGGGTGCTGAGCACCGCGCAGCAGTTCTCCGGCGCGACGGGCGTCGCGGTGCTCGGCGCGATCTTCTTCGCCGCGCTCGGCGCGCACCCGGGCCGGGCCGCGTTCGCGTCCGCCGCCGAGACCGCGATCTGGGCCGACTTCGCCCTGACGGTGGCGACCGTCGTCCTCGGCGTGCTCTTCCTGCGCCCGGCCGCCACCGAACCCGAGCCCGAGCCCGCCGCTCCGGCGCGGGAACCGCTCCTCGACAAGCGCGTCTGACCCGGCTCGGCTCACCCGCCGGGCCGTCCCTCGCCGGGCGGCCCGGCGCCGCCGCGCGTCAGGACCGGCCGGCGGCGCGCTCGCCCACCGCCGCGCACGCGGCGGCGACGAACGCGGCGACCACCGGATGCGGGCGGCTCCCGTCCCCCGCCAGCTCCGGCTGGAACAGCGTCGCGAAGTAGAACGGGTGGCCGGGCAGCTCGGCGATCCGCACCTGGCCCTCGTCGTCGTGGCCGGTGAAGCGCAGGCCGCTCGCCTCCAGCGTCCCGATGTACGCGGGGTTCGGCCCGAACGTGCAGTTGAAGCGCTCGATGCTGCGCGACGTCCCCATGATCCGCTCGGCGGACGAGCCGGGCGCCACGTTCACCTCGCCCTCGTGCCCCGCGAGCGAGCACGCCAGCGGCATGATCACCGCATCGTCGCCCGCGTCGTCGTCCTCGGCGTTCTCGGCGTGCTTGGCGCGGGCGATCCCGCACACGTTCCGCGCGAACTCCAGGATCATGTGCTGGAAGCCGCCGCACGTCCCGAGCACCGGGATCCCGCCCTCCCGCGCCGAGCGGATCGCGGTGAGGACGCCCGCCTCGCTGCGGTACGGGCTGCCGGGCAGCAGCCAGACGCCGTCGAAGCCGTCCAGCCCGGCGCCGACCTCGTCGGTCGGGATCCAGTACGCCTCCGCGAGGAGGCCGTCGCGCTCCCGGACGGCCTCCAGCAGCCGCGGGATCCGGACGTGCGACTGAACGTTCGGGGACCGGTCCCCGACGAGGGCGATGCGCGCTGTGAAGGTCATGCCCCGATCCTGACGTCGGACCCCGCTTAAGCACCAACGATGATTTCCGATGCGAACATAAGCGACACTTATCCGATGGACCCGCACCTCCTCCGGACGTTCGTCACCGTCGTGCGGACGGGCTCGTTCTCCGCCGCCGCGGCCGAGCTCGGGTACACACAGGCCGCCGTGTCGCAGCAGATCGCGTCGCTGGAGAACGACCTCAAGATCACGCTGCTGCACCGGCGGCCGGTCGGCACCACCGAGGCTGGCGCGCGGCTCCTCGAACACGCCGGCCCGATCCTGCTGCGGCTCCAGGCGGCGCGCTCGGAGATCGTCCGGATGTCCGGGACGGCGCGGGCCCGGCTGCGCGTCGGCGCGTCGCCGCTGGCCTCCGCCTACATCGCGGAGCCACTGGCCCGCGCGCGCGGCGCCCACCCGCGCGTCGAGGCCGCGGTGCAGGTGATGGGCCGCGCCGAGGTGGACGTGGCGGTCGCGGCGGGCGACCTCGACATCGGGTTGGTCGACGGGATCGCCGCACCCAACGACCCGCTCCGGCTGGCCGACACCGTCCCGCTGGCGGCGGTCGCCGTCGCGGAACGGCCCCTCGTGCTGGTGCTGACGCGCGCGCATCCGCTGGCGTCGCGTCCCGGCGTCGACCTGAACGACCTGGTCGACGCGCTCTGGCTGGACGTCCCGGACGTCGCCGTCCCGCTCGCCGCGCTCCGCCAGGCCACGGGCTCACGCGACGGGTTCCCGCCGTCCCTGACCTGCGAGGGCGGGGACCTGCCGTTCCTCCTCGCACTCGTCGCCGCGGGCCACGGCCTGGCCGTCCTCCCCCCGGGCCTGGCGAGCGGCGCCGGGCTCGCGGAGGTGCCGGTGCGCGCGCCCCGGGTCGTCCATCGGACCGAGCTGCTGCATTCGCGCGCCGCCGATCCCGCGACGGCCGCGTTCGTCGACGCGCTGACCTGAGAGAACGCATCCGGGCTTGACCTCCGGCGAACCGCGCCCTCATTATGAACATACGTTCATGAACATGCGTTCACAACGAGGAGGCTCCAATGGACGTCGTCAACACCCACCAGGCCGAGGCATGGAACGGCTACGAGGGCGAGCACTGGGCCGACCACCACGAGCGGTACGACGCCGTCAACAACGGCTTCGACGGCGCCCTCCTGGAGGCCGCCGCGATCGGGCCCCGCGACCACGTCCTCGACCTCGGCTGCGGGAACGGCTACATCACCCGGCTCGCCGCGCGGCGGGCCCGGCTCGGGCGGGCGCTCGGCGTCGACCTGTCCGCGCCGATGCTCGCCCGCGCCCGCTCGCTCACCGAGCAGGAGGGCGTCCGCAACGCCGAGTTCGAGCAGGGCGACGCGCAGGTCCACCCGTTCCCGGACGCCGCCTTCGACGCCGCGGTCAGCCGGTTCGGGGTCATGTTCTTCGCCGACCCGGTCGCCGCGTTCGGCAACGTCCGGCGCGCGCTGCGGGAGGACGGCCGCCTCTCCTTCCTCGCCATGGCGTCCCCCGCCGGCACCGACCTCGGCACCGTCTTCGCCGCGATCGCGCCGCGGCCCGCGGCGGTGACCGGACACGCCGGCCCGATGTCGCTGTCCGACCCGGACCGCGTCCGCGAGATCCTCGGCGCGGCCGGTTTCCGCGACGTGACCTGCCGGAAGGTGCACGCCGAGCAGGTCTGGGGGCGGGACGCCGCCGACGCCGCGGACTTCCTCGCCGGCTGGGGCCCCGTCCGCCACAACCTCGGCGACGGCCCCGAGCTCCGCGCCGCGATCACCGACGCGATGCGCCCGTTCGAGCGCGACGGAGCCGTCCGGCTGCGCAGCACCGCGTGGCTCGTGCGGGCCCGGCGATGAGACGGGTGGCGGCCCTCGGCGAGTACGGGGCGACGGGACGCAAGGTCGCCGCGGCGTACCTCGCGCCGTTCCTCGATCTCGCCGCGCGGGGCTTCCGGCCCGCTCACTACGATGCGGGGTGATGTCACCTCGAAAGGCGGCCGCGCTGCGCGGCGGCGACCGGACCCTGCGCGAGCACCTGATCGCGACCGCCGAGCGGATGATCGCCGAGCGCGGGACGGCGGGGCTGACCGTCCGGGCCATCGCGCAGGAGGCGGGCGTCGCGGGCGGGGTGCTCTACAACCACTTCGCCGACAAGGAGGAGCTGATCGCCCTCGCGCTGCGCGCGCACGCCACGGCGATCGAGGACGGCCTGGAGCCCCTGCCCGCGCCGGGCACCGGGACGGTCGAGGGCAACCTGCGCGCGTACGTCGCCCACGGGCTGGCCCTGCACGGCCGGATGGTCCCGGCGCTGACCGGCCTGATCGCGACGCCCGAGGTCCTCGCCCGGTTCGCCGGGCTGAGCGACCCGGACCGGGACTGGCGGCACCGCCTGCGCGGCTACCTCGAGGCCGAGCGCGGCCTCGGCCGCATCGCCGCCGACGCCCGCGTCGACGCCGTCACCTCCATGATCGTCGGGGCCTGCCACGAGCCGGTGCTCTCGACGCTGTTCCAGGGACGGGGCATCGCCGAGGCGTCCCCCGCGCACTCGGCGGACGACCTGGTGGCCACCGCCCTCAGGGGCATCGAGCCGCGCGAGCCCGCCGAGTAGCCGGGGGACCTCTGGGTCTTCAGGTGTTCATGGACATGGCCTCGCGGACCTCGTCGAGGGTCTGGTCGGCGATGGCGGCGGCGCGGGCGTTGCCCTCGGCCAGGACGCGGCGCAGGTGGCCGCGGTCGGCCATGATCTCGGCGCGGCGGGCGCGGATCGGGCGCAGGAACTCGTTGACCGACTCGGTCACCGTCCGCTTGAGCGCCGCGCCGCCGCCGTCGCCGATCTCCGCGGCGACCTCGCGGGGGTCGCGCTCCTGGCAGAGCGCGGCGAGCAGCACCAGGTTGGACACCTCGGGACGGGTGTCGGGCGCGTACTCGATGTGCCGGTCGGCGTCGGTCACCGCCCGCTTGATCAGCCGGGCCGTCTCGTCCGGCGACGCCGAGAGCGCGATCGCGTTCCCGCGGCTCTTGCTCATCTTGCGGCCGTCGGTGCCGAGCAGGGTCGGCGCGGCCGACAGCAGCGCGTCCGGCACCGGGAAGACCGGGGCGTACCGGTCGTTGAAGCGGCGCGCGATCGTCCGGGTGACCTCCAGGTGCGGGAGTTGGTCGGCGCCCACCGGGACGAGGTTGGACTTGCAGAACAGGATGTCGGCGGCCTGGTGGACGGGGTAGGTGAACATCAGCCCGCTGACCGAGGACTGCTTGGACGCGGCGATCTCGTCCTTCACCGTGGGGTTGCGGCCCAGCTCGCCGACCGTGACCAGGGACAGGAACGGCAGCATCAGCTGGTTCAGCGCGGGCACGGCGCTGTGCCGGAAGATCGTCGCGGTGGACGGGTCGATGCCCGCGGCGAGGTAGTCGGCGACGAGGCCGTCGACGTGCTCGCCGAGCCGGTCGGCGACGTCGCGGTCGGTGAGCACCTGGTAGTCGGCGACCAGCACGAACAGATCGACGCCGGCGCGCTGGAGCCGGACGCGGTTGGCGAGGGTGCCGAAGTAGTGGCCGAGGTGCAGGGCGCCGGTCGGCCGGTCGCCGGTCAGGATCCGGAACGCGCCGGGATCGGCGGCGACGCGCGCTTCGAGGTCGCGGTACGGGCCGGTGGCCCGCGGTGTTTCAGCGGGCCGGGGCGTCTCAGCCGGCTGCGGTGTTTCAGCGGGCTGCGGCGTCTGGGTGGTCTGCATGGGTCTCTCCTCCTGGTTCCGGGGCCCGCCGGACGGACCCGGGTGCGGAGAAGAGAGCGGGCCGTCCAGCGGACGGCCCGAGGCGTGCGTGGGTGTCGGCCGTCCTAGGACGGCCGCCAGCACAGGCACGCGGTGCGCTTCATGCCTTCACGGTATCCCATCGGGATGCAGATGGCAGTAGATAATCCGGTACGGAACCACTGGGTACTCTGGAGGCATGACCGCGCTCGCTCCAGCCAACACCGTGACGGACCTGTCCTACCTGCTCGACCACACCTCGCACGTGCTGAAGTCGCGAATGACGGCGGCGCTCGGCGAGATCGGGCTGACGCCGCGCATGCACTGCGTGCTGGTGCACGCGCTCGAGGAGGAGCGCACCCAGATCCAGCTGGCCGAGATCGGCGACATGGACAAGACCACGATGGTCGTGACGGTGGACGCCCTGGAGAAGGCCGGGCTTGCCGAGCGGCGCCCGTCCTCGACGGACCGGCGCGCGCGGATCATCGCCGTCAGCGAGAAGGGCGCCGAGACGGCCCGGCGGGGTCAGGAGATCGTCGACCGGGTGCACGCGGAGGCGCTCGGGGCGCTGCCGGACGGCGAGCGCGACGTCCTCGTGCGGGCGCTGCGGCGGCTGGCCGAGGGGCACCTCAGCACCCCGGTGGAGCAGGCGCAGCCGGTGCGCCGCCAGCGCGAGCGCAACAAATAGGTCCCCAACAGATCGTCTCTAACAAAACTATCTGCTAACGTCTCTCCTGTTCGCCTCGAACGGGAGATGACCCCATGAACCTGTCCGCACGGTCCCGCGGGACCGCTCTCGGCGTGCTGTCCGCCGCCGCGCTGATGACGATCCTGGACGGCAGCATCGTCACCGTCGCGATGCCGTCCATCCAGCGCGACCTCGGCTTCTCCGCCGCCGGGCTGAGCTGGACCGTCAACGCCTACCTGATCGCCTTCGGCGGCCTGCTCCTGCTCGCCGGGCGGCTCGGCGACCTCATCGGCCGCAAGACGATGTTCCTCGCCGGGAACGCGGTGTTCACCGGCGCGTCCGTGCTCGCCGGCGCCGCCACCGCGCCGGGCCTGCTGATCGCCGCCCGGTTCCTGCAGGGCGTCGGCAGCGCGATGGCCTCCGCCGTCGTCCTCGGCATCCTCGTGACGCTGTTCACCGAGCCCGGCGAGCGCGCCAAGGCCATCGGCGTCTTCAGCTTCACCGGCGCCGCCGGCGCGTCCATCGGCCAGGTGCTCGGCGGGGTGCTCACCGACGCGCTGAGCTGGCACTGGATCTTCCTGATCAACGTGCCGATCGGGCTGGCCACGATCGCGCTGGCGGTCGTCGCGCTGCCCCGCGACCGCGGCGCCGGGCTGCGCGCCGGCGCCGACGTCGCGGGCGCGGTGCTGGTCACGTCCGGGCTGATGCTCGGCATCTACACCGTCGTCAAGGCCGAGGACGACGGCTGGCTGTCGGGCCGCACGCTCGGCCTCGGCGCCGTCTCGCTGGTCCTGCTCGCCGGGTTCTTCGTCCGGCAGGCGAGGGCCGCCACCCCGCTGATGCCGCTGCGCCTGCTGCGCTCGCGCAACGCGTCCGGCTCCTACCTCGCGCAGATGCTGTCGCTGTCGGCGATGTTCTCGTTCCAGATCATTGTCGCCCTCTACATGCAGAAGGTCCTCGGCTACGACGCGCTGGAGACCGGCCTCGCGATGCTGCCCGCCGCCGTCGCCATCGGCACGATCTCGCTGTTCGTCTCGGCGCGGCTGAGCCGCCGCTTCGGCGAGCGCGCCGTGCTGCTCGCCGGGCTCGTCCTGCTGATGGGCGCCATGGCGTGGCTGGCCCGGATCCCGGAGGACGCGGGCTACGCCGCCGACCTGCTGCCCGTGATGGTGCTGGTCGCCGGCGGCGGGCTCGTCCTGCCCGCGCTGACCGGCCTCGGGATGGCCGGCGCCCGCCCCGACGACGCGGGCCTGGTGTCCGGGCTGTTCAACACCGTCCAGCAGATCGGGATGGCGCTCGGCGTCGCGGTGCTGTCGACGCTCGCCGCGTCCCGCACCGAGCACCTGCGCGCGGACGGCCGGTCCGAGGCCGCCGCGCTGACCGGCGGATACCACCTCGCGTTCACCGTCTCGGCGGGCCTGCTGGTCGCCGCGTTCCTGGTCGGCGTCCTCGTCCTGCGCAGCCCGAAGGCCGCCGCGGACGCCCCCGCCCCCGTCGAGTCCGTCCCCACCAACGCCTGAAGGAGATCACCATGACCGCGTACGGCCCCGGCCAGGGACCCGGCCCGAAGCCCGTCGACGAGGACGACCTCGCCCTCCTCCTCGGCGAGCAGCAGTTCGCCGTCCTCGCCACCACGAAGAAGAGCGGCCACCCGCACCTGTCCACCGTCGTCTACACCTGGGACGCGGCGGAGCGGATCGCGCGGATCTCGACCACCGCCGGGCGCGCCAAGGTCAGGCAGATCCGCGCCGACCCGCGGGCCGCGCTCCACGCGTCCGCCCCGGACCACCTGTCGTTCGTGGTCGCCGAGGGACGGGCGGAACTGTCCGGGATCAGCGAAAAGCCCGGCGACGACGCCGGGCGGGAGCTCCTCGCGATGACGCCGGGCTTCCCCGACCCGGCCGACGAGCGGGCGTTCCTGGAGCAGATGGTCAAGGACCGGCGTCTCGTGATCCGGCTGCACGTCGACCGGCTCTACGGGACCGTCCTTGCCGACTGAGGAGGGCCGGTTCCGCACCGGCCCCGGCGGTTCAGGTGGGCAGCACGATCAGGATCAGCGGCAGGCCGGCCAGCAGCGGCACGGCGACCGTCGCGGCGAGGCGGGCGCGGCGCGGCAGCGGCTTCGGCTCCAGCAGCCGGTTGACCCGCGCCATCACCGGGATGTCGTCCGAGGACGCCACCCCGAGCGTCCCGGACGGCGCGGCCGCCGGGCGGGCGGCGGCGAAGCGCAGCAGCGCCGTCGCCAGCTCGCGCGGCGGGCGCCCCGACCGGGCCCGGTCGTCCGCGGCCATCTCGATCAGCAGCTCCACCGCGTCCAGGCACCGCCCGACCAGCCGGAACTGCGGGAACACCTGGCGCAGCGACGCGAACGGCAGCAGCACCAGGTCGTGGCGCTCGCGCGCGTGCGCGCGCTCGTGCGCGAGGACCGCGGCCAGCTCGGCGCGGTCCAGCAGTTCCAGGGTCCCGGCGCTCACCACGACCTTGGACGAGCGGACCCCCGGAACGCAGTAAGCGGCCGCGCCCGGGTGGTCGAGGACCAGCGTGCCGGGCACGGCCGAATCGCGGCGGGAGACGAGGGCGAGGAGTACTCGGTGCCGGTGCCTGGCGCGGACGACGCGGACCACCGCGTACATCAGCATGACCAGCAGCACGGCGGCGAGGCTCACCGCGGACAGCAGCGCCGCCATGTGCACCGTGTCGAGCCGGGCCGCCTGGTCGGCGTAGAGGCCGGGGATGCCGCCGAGGACGCCCTTGCGGTACGGCGCCATCGCGACGCCGAGGAGGGCCCCGATGGTGGCGACGCCCCAGCACAGGCCGAGCGACTGCCAGAGGGCGATGCCGAGGCGCGGGGTGCGCCACGTCCACCTGGCCCGGGACAGCAGGTGCGCCCCGCCGACGGTCCCCAGGGAGATCAATGCGAGCAGGGCGGTGCCGGTCATGCCGGTGGTTCCTTCGTGAGGCCGGCCAGGGCCTGGCGGATCACGTCGATCTCGTCGCTCGAGACCGACCGGACGAAGTGCGCCAGCGCGGCGTCGCGGTCGCCCGTCTCGTCCAGGGCGCCCAGCATCAGTTCCGTGACGTAGCTCTCCCGGCTCTCGACCGGCCGGTACCGCCACGCGCGGCCGTCCCGCTCGCGTTCGAGGAAGTCCTTCTTGGCGAGCCTGTCCAGCACCGTCATCACCGTGGTGTGGGCGAGGTCGCGGTCATGGGCCAGCGCACGGCTCACGTCGCGGGCGGTGGCGGCGCCGGCGCCGGCGTCCTCCCGCGCCCACAGAACCTCCATGACCGTGCGTTCAAGCTCTCCAAGACCCTTCACGACGTCCAGATTATCCGACTGAGGGCGAGGTCACCACGGCGGGTAGTACTACCGACTTCCGTACTACGGCTCGTAGTACTACATTCAGTCGTATTAGCGGCGTGCCGGGGCCACGGTCGGCAACCACGCACCGGCACGCCGCTGCCTCTAACCGCCCGCCATGGCGCCGACCACCAGGAACGGCTCGGCCCCCGCGACGACCGGCCCCGGCAGCGGCGCGTCCACCGGCTCATGGGACAGGTCCTCGGCGCAGGCGTAGAAACGCACGAACGCCCGGCGCCGCCCCGTCCGCCGATCACGGATCGTCCCGCACAGCACCGGGAACCGGTCCTCCAACGCGTCCAGGACCGTCGCGATCGTCGTCCCCTCGACCTCCACCTCCCCGTCCACCCCGGCGAGCGCCCGCAGATGCGCGGGCAGCACCACACGGATCACGGCAGCGCCTGCACTTCCACCGACAGCACCGCCGGGAGATCGCGCACGATCGGCGTCCAGGTGTCGCCCTCGTCGGACGACCCGTACACCTGCCCGCCGGTCGTCCCGAAGTAGATCCCGCACGGATCCAGCGAGTCCACGGCCATCGCGTCCCGCAGCACGTTGACGTAGCAGTGGCTCTGCGGCAGCCCGTCCGTCAGCGGCTCCCACTCGTTCCCCCCGGCCCGGCTCCGGTAGACCCGCAGCCTCCCCTCCGGCGGGTAGTGCTCCGAGTCGCTCTTGATCGGCACCACGTAGACGGTGTCCGGCTCGTGCGCGTGCACCGCGATCGGGAACCCGAAGTCGCTCGGCAGATCACCGCTGATCTCCCGCCACGTCTCCCCCGCGTCGTCGCTGCGCATCACGTCCCAGTGCTTCTGCATGAACAGCACCTCCGGACGCGACGGATGCATCGCGATCCGGTGCACGCAGTGCCCGACCTCCGCCTCCGCGTCCGGGATGCCCTCCGACCGCAGCCCCCGGTTCACCGGCCGCCACGTCGCGCCCGCGTCGTCCGTGCGGAACACGCCCGCCGCCGAGATCGCCACGTACATCCGCGCCGCGTTCACCGGATCGAGCACCACGGTGTGCAGGCACATCCCGCCGGCCCCCGGCTGCCAGTCCGGCCCCGACCCGTGCCCGCGCAGCCCCGGCAGCTCCTCCCACGTGCTTCCGCCGTCACCCGTCCGGAACAGCGCCGCGTCCTCGACGCCCGCGTACACCACGTCCGGATCCACCGGCGACGGCTCCAGATGCCAGACCCGGTTGAACTCCCACGGACGCGGCGTCCCGTCGTACCACTGGTGCGTCCCCGGCTCCCCGTCGTACCGGAAGTCGTTGCCCACCGGCCGCCACGTCGCGCCCCCGTCGTCCGACCGCTGGATCAGCTGCCCGAACCAGCCCGTCGACTGCGACGCGTACAGCCGGTCCGGATCCGCGGGCGACCCGGCGACGTGGTACATCTCCCACCCGCCGAAGTGAGGCCCGCTGACCTCCCACCGCTCCCGCTTCCCGTCCGCGGTCAGCACGAACGCCCCCTTACGCGTCCCGACCAGAACCCGAACCCCGCTCATGCCCGCACTCCTCTCGACGACTCGAAGGAGAGACCACCCCCGCCCCCGGAACTCATCGCCGCCGCGGAGTCAGGCCTCAAGCCCCGTCAGCAACCGCGCGACGTCGAGCCCCGTGTTCAAGTAGTCGACGAACAAGGAATTGTTCAGCGCCCACTTCGACCGGCGGTAGCGGACCAGGAATATGGCGTCACTGGTGCTGTACCCCAGAAGCGTCAGGGCGTGAGCAACGACGAGGCCGGACCGGTTGTAGCCGGAGTGGCACCGGACCAGCACCCGCCGCCCGCGCCCGACCGCCTCCACCGCCAGCTCCGCCGCACCGCACACCGCCTCAAGCTGCCCAGCGGTCAACGGCCCATCCGGCACGGGAACGCTCCGGTGCTCCACGCCCCCGCCGGGCCCATGCCCCTCGCGCTCGTACAGGCTGATCACCAGATCGAACTCGCGATCCACGATGACCGGCACCCGCACTCCGGCCTGATCCCGGTAATGGTGCCCGCCCATCCACAGCAGCGGAACGATCTCATCCCAGGGCGACCCCGCATCGGGCGCCCCACGCCCCTCCGTGCGCACGGCCTGCTCCCACCAATGCCACCCGGCCGCCTCGAGCCGGGAACGATCATTCCTCCCCATACAACCAGGAACCGCCGCCCTCGCCGCCCCGAAAAAAGTCCAGCAGTGGCCGGAGCCGCCGACCGCGACCTGTCACCGATCGCCGACCTGCCTTGTCTTCTCTAGGGACCGCTTCCACGACAAGGAGACAAGACATGCCATCACCCGGCGAGCTCAGCTTCGAGCGGGACATCAAGCCCCTGTTCCGCGCGAAGGACCGCGACTCGATGCTGTCCTTCTTCGACCTGCACGACCACGCGGACGTCTCCAAGCACGCCGACGCCATCATCGGTTCCCTGCTGACCGGACGCATGCCCTGCGACGGCACCTGGCCCGAGGCCCAACTGGCGAAGCTCCAGCAGTGGATCGACGCAGGCAAGCCCGCCTAGCAAGCCGTCCCGGCCCTCGCTCGTGGGCGCGGCCGGTTCTGCCGAGCTGCGCTCTGACTCCCAGCTAAGCCCGGTCGCAGATTGGGCACGAGTGCCGCCCTCGTGCAGGCCGGGGGGACCGTCATTCCCTACAGAGCTGGATGCTCCGGAGCCGGCCGCGCCCAACCCGCACGGTAACGAACACCCCTGACAACGAGCGACAACTCGCCGACCGGCAACCGCAGCCCCCTACCCCTAACTCTGCGGCGGCTGCTCGCACGGACGCGGATCCCGGACGTGCCGAACCCTCCGGCGGTCACTCGCCCCGTACGCGACGAAGTTCTGCCTAGCCTCTGTAAGGCTGAGCCCCCGGTTAGGCCCGCCGCGACTCTCGTCGGCGTCGTGGTCGTCCTGCCCGTCGTCTTCCCAGAAGCACACGGGGCAGATCTCGAAGTAGCCCCGTCGCTCAAGCGTCAGATACCCGCAACACGGACACGCATACGGCCCGCCTCCTGGCACCCGATGCACGTTGACGAACACGCAGCCGATTGTCACGCCCAAAACCCACCCCCCACAACCGCCCCCCTCGTCGACGATTCCGCGTACATTCCGGATCCTGCTCGGTCGCTAATCACACCGTGCGGCCCTGTCCCTGTCCGCGTTGCCTGAGACGATGCGCCTGTGTCTTACGAGCTGTACTTCTGGAAGTCCGCGGCCGGAGAACCGGATGACATCTGCGATCGCCCGGCCGACGAGGATGTTGAGGGCGTGGCCCCAAGCTCAGATGTCGAGCGCTTCCGCTCGGCCCTGCTAGGCCGCTGGCCGGACCTCGCGGATCGAATCACCCCTTGGGCACCCGACCTGGATTGGCGACAGCCGTGGGGCCGCAAGGATCTCGCCGCCTATTTCGTGTCGCTGTCCCTCTCCTTGCGCACGGAAGCGAGTGCCCTAGAAGACATGGTGACGCTGGCTCGCCAGCACAGCTTGGTGACCCACGACCCGCAGACCGGCGAGACGATCCGCTGATCGGGGCCGCTCCGACTGGTACCGCAACGGACGAACGAACCTGTCCGGAGGGGTGCTCCCGCGCGAACGGCGCTTACCCCGTGACAGACAGGTTCGCGCCAGAGTGCCCTCCGGGTCGCGGGGGTCCAGGGGGCGGCGCAGCCTCCTGGTTCGCGCTCGCTTAACCAAGTTTGCGCGGATCTCGTTGGCCTGTGCCCGAGCAGCCGCCGCCTCTGCGGCCGCTTGCTCCCGGTCCGATTCGAACAAGAGCCGCTGGGCCAGCTCATCGAGTGCATCCGCCATCTCGTCCCGCCATTCGGCAAACACGAGCGACTCGGCCTCCGCCGGTCGACGGGCACGCACCTCGCGTAGCCGCCTCAAGGAACGCTTGAGGTCCGCCGGGATGGTCACGGTCACCTTCAAAGTGGGCTGAACCGATCGTAGGCGGCGGCGCGACCCCGTGGCGGCCGGTCGGGGCGGGCCGGCGGACGTGGCGCGATGCACGGCCCCGGCATGGCCGCCAGGTGACCGGCGCGGCGTGTGGGGGCAGATGCGGGACGCGATCCCGGGCCTGACCATCACTCGGCCCGGCGGGGCGGCGGTTGGCAGAACAGGCCCCCTCGAAATCGGAGACGGACCAGCGGCCGGCCCGGCCGCTGGTCACGCTCGTGTTCAGTGCAGGCGGGCCTTGCGCAGCAGGCCGACGAGGCCGTGCTTCTCGTCGTTCGGGCCGGCCGAGAACCAGACGGCATCGGTGCCACCGGTCGTCGACGTCCCGCGCAGGAGCGACCACAGGCCGTCGATCTCGATCGGGCGGCCGTCCGGCCGACGCAGCGCGCCCCGCCAACGGCCATGCCGGGTGAAGGCGTTGATCCGGCCATCGCCGAAGTTGCCGACGAGGACGTCTCCGGCGAAGTCGCCGAATGATCGGGGCGCGATCACCAGCCCCCACGGCGCGTTCAGCGGACCGCGGGAGGCGAAGCGGTGATGGGAGCGGCCGAACCGCCGGTACTCCACGACGAAGCCGAGCCCGGGGCCGGGGACGTCGTCCTCGGCGTTCGCATCCTGCTTGGCGTAGGTGACGAACACGGAGCGGCCGAGGACGGCGACGTTGAACGGCGCGAAGCCTCGTGGGATCGACGGGTCCTTGAAGCGCCCGCTGGGCAGCCTGAGCCGCCGGAACCTACCGTCGAAGACGTCGATGCGTCCGTGGTGGAAGTCGGTCGCCAGCAGGAACGCTCCATGGCGGGTGTGCAGCAGCGCCAGTCCCTTGTAGATAGCGCCTCGCGCTCCCGCCACGCGGACCGCGGTGGTCCCTGTGTTGCGGTTCCATGCGGTAATCGCGCCGCTCTCGCTGCTGAAGATGAAGGTGGCCGGCGCGCCCTTCACCGCGAAGTCGGCGGTGTTGTTGAACACCTCTCCGGTGGGCGCGCCGCCCTCGACGGTGACTTCTAGCGCCTGCTTCGTCACGCCTTTCGCGCCGCCCGCGTACACGGTGGCGACGCCGGTGCCGTTGTTGGCGGCCCACAGCGGCCCGGTCGGGCTAAGCGCCAGGCCCCATGGGTTGACGAGTTTGGGGTCCTGAAGAGGCGCCCGGCCCGGGATGTCGGAGACCAGGTCGGTCTCGGTGAACCGGGTGTGCCAGCCCAATCCGTCGGCGCGGTTCGGGGCTTCGGCGGACGCGGGACGGGTCGGGGCCATTCCTGCCAGCAGGGTTAGGGCGGCCATGAGCATACCTAGAGTTCTTCGCATTCAGATCTCCCTGAATCGATCAGCGGGTCCGGTCGGACCGCGGCGATAATTACCCCGGGCAGGTTCGGCGAATCCGGCTGCCGCACCACTCGACGGAATCCTGACCAACAACGACGGCCGCTTTACGTTTTAGGGAGATCAGCGCACCACCCCTGTAAACCCGAGCCCGAGGAACCAACCTCATGAGCTGGAAACCACCAACTCGGCCCGTCCGGACACCCAACTCGCGGGCTGAGCCGCGGGAAGGCAGGGCGAGGGGCCGTCCACGGTCAGAGGACCAGAAGCCCCGCGGTAGCGATCGCCCCCCTTGCGCGCACCCAACCACGCACGGCGATCCTCTCGGGCCTCAACTGTGGGATCGGCGCGAGCCAGGAGATTGATGCGCTCGCACCGATCCTCGGTGGCGGCGTCAGATGCCCACACCCTTGCAGTAATCACTCTTACTGGATTGTTCCGCCGCTGGACATACCGATCTGCTCCCCTATAGATCTCGCAAGAGAAATTCTGCAAGACAGATCAACATCATGCAATTAAGGGGGTCGGCGCCGTTCAGCTAAAGGTCGGTGTGCCGTCAGGGTGTCCTTTGTCCAGGAAGGTCAGCCCGAAATGTCGCCGAGAAGGCGCGCGAACCCGGCCCCGTCCTGGTCGGCGTACCCGCCGACCAGGACGAGTGTGGTCGTCGCGGTGCTGCCGCTCGTAGCTGAGCCTGTTGGCGGGGGACCGTCCGACCTCTTGCCTGCGCCGGTTGCTGTCAAAATGAGAAGCCCCGGGCCGTGTGGCTCCGGAGCGTTGTTGCTGGTCTTAGAGGTGGGCAGGGGCGGGTCGAACCGCCGGCCTTCCGCTTTTCAGAAGTAGCAACCACTCTGCGGCGACCTCGCTGGCCGAGGTCAGGCGATGCCTGACATGCGCCCGTGGTGCCTTCTGGTGGCCGTCGTTGCCGTCACCGGTCGGCCCTTCGACCTCGCGCTCTCAACCGCCGGACGTGTCGCTCGTGCTGCCCGGCGTGGCGCAGCTGGCGCGGTCGATGAGCAGCGTCTGCGGGTTGGCCGCCGGCTCGTACAACTCGAGCTCGAACGGGTCCGTATTCGATGAGCCGGGCCAAGGTGTCTCGATCCTGCTCGGCAGTGACTCGCCGGCACACGTGTTCCCGCCAGACAAGCTCGCTCGCCTCGGCTCCGTCCATGCTCCAACGACAAGGCGTCGACTCGCCGTGATCAGGTCCCGTGCTTACGGCTCGGTCAGTCATCCGACGACTGGTGGTGACTGTCACCGGCCAGCGCTTGAAGGTCTCGCACCGACTCAGCCTCCAGGGGCAGACCATCTACGCCCAGATGTCTGCGGGCTCTGGGCGAGACCGTCATCGGTGCCGTCCAGCCTTGGTGCACTTGAGCGATCTGACTCGGAACGGGCGTAACCGGGTAGGTGCTGATCCCCTGTGCCCAGTTCATGAGCAGCCCTTCCGTCCCGTCGAGGTCGGTCATGACGAGGGACACCGCTAGGCCGTGTTTCGAAGTGGGGTGAGTGTCGGCGTGTTGTGAGCCGGACGCAGTGAGGTCTCCGGTAGATGGTTCATCGACCAAGAAGAACCT